>JAUVQN010000154.1 GCA_030598125.1 Coriobacteriia bacterium
AGGGACGCGGCGCAGGGCGTCGTCGAGGAGGTGCTCGGCCCCGAGGGCGCCGCCGGCGTGGACGTCGAGGTCATCATCCGCGAGCACGGTCTCAGGACGGCGTTCCCCGGCGAGGTGCTCGACGAGGTCGCCGGTCTGTCCGGAGACGTCGGCCCCGAGGAGGGGCGAGAGGACCTGAGAGACCTCTTCACCGTGACGATCGACCCTCCGGACGCGCGCGACTTCGACGACGCGATCTCGCTCGCGCGCGACGGCAGCGACTGGCGGCTCTGGGTGCACGTAGCCGACGTGAGCCGCTACGTCGAGTGGGGGAGCGCGGTGGACGAGGAGGCCGTCAAGCGCGGCACGTCCGTCTACCTCGTGGACCGCGTGCTGCCGATGCTGCCCGAACGTCTCTCGACCGAGCTGTGCTCGCTCAGGCCCGGCGAGGATCGCTTCGCGATGAGCGCAGAGATGGTCCTGGACCGCACGGGCCTTCTCGTGAGCTACCGGCTCTACCCGTCGCTCGTCCGCTCCGACGCACGGCTCGACTACGAGAGCGTGGACGCGTGGCTCGAGGCGGGCGAGGGCTATCCTGACGCGGAGACGCGACGCGTGCTGGAGGACTTCCGCGAGCTCGCCGCCGCGCTCGGGACGCGCCGCGAGGACAGGGGCGGGCTCGACTTCGAGACGGTGGAGGCGAAGGTCATCCTCGACGACGAGGGGCACCCGCTCGACGTGAAGCTCCGGGAACGCTCGGTCGCCACCAACATGATCGAAGAGGCCATGATCCGCGCCAACGAGGTCGTGGCCGAGCACATGGTGGCGCACGAGGCGCCCATGGTCTTCCGCATCCACGAGAACCCGGATCCGGAGGCGCTCGCGCAGGTCGCCGTCGTACTCCGCGAGTTCGACTATCCGATCGAGGACGTGAGGGACGCCTCGCCGGCGACCTTCCAGCGGATCGTGAAGCACGCGCACGGGAGAGCGGAGCGGCTGCTCATCAACTCGCTCCTGCTGAGAGCACTCCAACGGGCCCGGTACGTGGACTACCTCCACTCGCACTTCGGGCTCGCGTCGGAGGCGTATACGCACTTCACGAGCCCCATCCGCCGCTACCCCGATCTCATCGTGCACCGGTTGCTCAAGGCGCAGCTCGCGGGAACGCTCGACCGGGAACCGGCGTCGTTGATGGCGCCCGAGCTCGAGTGGCTCGCCGAGCACGGGTCGGAGACGGAGCGGGAGGCCGAAGCGGCCGAGCGCGACTCGGTGAAGCTGAAGCTCGTAGAGCTCATGGCCGAGCACATCGGCGAGGTCTACGAGGGCGTGATCGTCGGCGTGTCGGGGTTCGGTCTCTTCGTGCAGCTGCCGAACACGGCCGAAGGGCTCGTCCACGTGGAGCAGATGACCGACGACTTCTACCGCTTCGACGGCGAGAAGCACCTGCTCTGGGGGGAGGAGCGGGGACGCACGTTCCGGCTCGGGCAGGAGGTCCGGGTCCGCGTCCTCGACGTGTTCGTGTCCGAGCGGCGGATCGAGCTCGAGCTCGCGTAGGGAGCGGGCGACCGGGAGCAGGCCGCCTAGCCCCTGACCTGCGCCTGCGCTACACTGGCCTTCGCTTCACGGGGGTCCGGAAGACGCCGGCGCCCCCTTCTGGATCGGGAGGTCATCCAGATGCGCGACGAATCACGGACGATCCTTCGCGACATGCTCGAGGCGCCGTCCCCGTCCGGCTACGAGCAGCCGGCCGCGGCCGTGTACCGCGAGTACGTCGCCGACTTCGCGGACGACGTCCAGACCGATGTCATGGGCTCCGTCGCCGCTCGCCTCGCGGGCACGGGCGACGGCCCGTCGGTGATGCTGTCGGGTCACATCGACGAGATCGGTCTCATGGTCACGTACATCACCGACGAGGGCTTCATCGCGTTCAAGCCCATCGGCGGCGTGGACGTGCAGCTTCGGCCCGGTCTTCGCGTGCACGTGCACGCGAAGGACGGCGTCGTGCTCGGCGTGATGGGCCGGATGCCGATCCATCTCCTCGACGACGACGACCGGAAGAAGACGCCCAAGATGCACAAGCTCTTCATCGACGTCGGCATGGGCGCCGACGAGGCGAAGGAGCGCATCCGCGTGGGCGACCCGGTCACCTTCGCCGTGGGCTACGAGGAGTTCGGGGACGGTCTCGCCGTCTCGCGTGGTTTCGACGACAAGATGGGCGCGTGGGTGGTCGCCGAGACCATGCGGCTCGTGCGCGAGAGGGGAGGCGCCAAGGGCGACCTCTACTCGGCCGCCACCGTGCAGGAGGAGGTCGGCCTGAGAGGCGCTGTCACCTCCACGTACGCCATCGACCCCGACGTCGCGATCGCCGTGGACGTGAGCCACGGGACCGACTACCCGGACGTGGACAAGCGCCGGCATGGCGACTACCGCCTCGGCAAGGGGC
>JAUVQN010000094.1 GCA_030598125.1 Coriobacteriia bacterium
GGCGCGAACGACTCGGTCTTCGCGGCCGTCTCGGCGCCGCACGCGGCGCAACGCTCATCCGCTTCCGCGACGTCGGCACCGCACGACGGACATGTCTTCATCTCGGGCTCCGCTCCCTGCGCTCCGGTGCCGTCAGTCGGAGAACCCGAAGTCGTGCGTCCGGAACGCTTCGGTTATCTGCTCCTCGATCACGGCGACGACGTCGGGATCCTCGAGCACGTGCGCGACCTTCTCCTCACTCAACCTGTTCTTGACGTAGGGGTCATCGAGTACGTCGGAGAGCCTGCGCCCATTGCGGACCTCACGCATCACGTACTCGATCACGCGTTCCTCGACCGCGTCGGTCGAGATCTCGTCCATGAGCCTACGGATGGAAGCACTCAGTCTGGATTCGGTCACCGGACCTCCCAGTCGGTCACGTCGTCTGCGCGTAGCGCGCGCACCGCACAGGCGCGTCAGTCCTCTTCGGGCTCCTCGGTCACATCGACGCTCGCGACGCCCTTGAGCTCGTTGGCGAGGATCTTGATCAGCCTGTCGATGTCGCCTCCGGAGATCGCGTCCACGGATTCGCCGGCCTCTCGGTCGGACTTCAGCCGACGCACGAGTTCGGCTCGCAGGATGTCGATCTTGCCGTGCAGGACACGACGCCGATAGCTGAGCCGCTGCCCCTCGGCATTGAGGTCGCTGAGTAGCTCGCGGAGTTCCTGGTTGGACTTCTCCTCGAGATCCAGCAGGGCCCCTTCGCCACGATCAGATTCGTCCATAGCCCCTCATCCCCGGCATATCATCGCACGTCGCGTACGTGTCCGATTCTATCAGACAGCCTACTCTGCGCGTCTGCCTCCACCTCACGCTGAGACTCCACCCCGGCGTGTGCGTCGAAGATCGCCGCGTCACGCTCGACCTCGTCGGCGAGCCGTCGCTCGGCGTCGGTGAGCTCGCCTGGGCCGAACTGCACGCCGAGCACGTCGGCGAAGGCCTTCTGCACGGCATCCATCACCTCGGCTGGCGCCGGCCGGCGACCAGACGCCTGCACGATCGTGCGCGTGGTCGCAGCGAGCGCGTCGGTCGCGACGCCGTCGAGCCTCAGGACGGCGGCTTCGACCTCCACGTCGCGCTCGAGGACGAACGAGCCGTGCTGGAGGCAGACGTCGCCGTCCCAGACCTGTGCGCTGCCGGAGAGCTTGACTCCACCTGCGACCAGGTCCGCCTTCGTCGCCTGGAGGTAGCACGACGCGGATGTCGGGTCACCGCGCCGGCCGCCCGCGAGGCGCGCGGACACGCTGAGCGTCTCGTACGCGCGCGTCAGCGCGCCGCCGAGATACCGGTAGCTCGCGGCCACGCCACGCGGCAGCCCGTCTCTCGTCGAAGCGACCACGGAGTAGGTGACCTCGTCGTCGTGCAGGACGCCCCTGCCACCGGTCGGCCTGCGACATACGTCGATCCCGAGACGTCCGCACGCGTCTGCGTCGACATCCTCGATCGGCTGGAAGCGACCCAGACTGACCGCTGGAGGCCTGAAGGAATACAGTCGCAGCGTCGCGGGGACGAGCCTGTCCCTGCACGCGGTCTGGATCGCACGGTCCACCGCCATGTTCCGGGCGCCGGACCCCGCGTCGTCCGCGATCAAGCGCCAGACGGGCACGACCGGACTCACCCCGCACTCACGGTCCGGAGGGATGGGACGCGCGATAGCCTGTCAGGCCTCGTCGGCGAGGAAGGCCTCATAGTCCTCACCCGCGAGCAGGGTGTCCAGCTCCGCAGGGTCGGCCATCTTCACCTGGACCATCCAGCCCTCGCCGTAGCAGTCCTCGTTCACGGCTTCGGGAGCGTCCGCGAGGTCGTCGTTGACGCTCACGATCTCTCCGGAGACCGGCGAGAACAGCTCCGAGACCGACTTCACGGACTCGATCTCGCCGAACGTCTCACCCGCGACGACCTCGTCGCCGACGTCGGGAAGATCGACGTACACGACCTCACCGAGCTGGTCCTGTGCGAAGTGTGAGACCCCGATGACGACCGTCTCGCCGTCCGGGCGGACCCACGCGTGTTTCTTGTCATACTTGAGATCGGCCGGATACATCGAAGCCGCGCTCCCCTCGACCCTCGGCGAGTGACCGGCGCCCGCGCCTATCTTTCATCGCTCTCGCTCCTGGATCGCACCGAGACGACGTCTGACTCACGAGTCGCGTACCGCAGCCTCGGCGACACGGTAGCCACCATACCCACGTCCCGGCCACCGCGCAACACGGCGTGCGAACGGTCCCGCCACGCTCACCGACATACCGCCGCCGATGCGGGCTGCGGGCTCTCGGAGCTCCCCGTGAGCTCCCTCCAGGCCCTCACGACCGCGATCCACACACGCTCGAAGAATCCCGGCGCCGGGACGCTCTCAGCCGCGACGAGCGGGACCTCCGTGACGACGCGGTCGCCTTCCATCACACGCACGGCACCGAGCTCGTCGCCCGCATCCACCGGCGCCTGGACGGCGACGGGCAGCTCGTACTCTCTCACGACGCTCTCGCCCAGGTCGAAGACCTCGCCTGCGCCATCGTGCTCGACCACGGCGACCACGGAGCGATCGAGATACGGCAGGACGGCCACCGGCCCCACCGTCTCGGCCTCGGACACGAGCGTCTCCGTACGGTAGTGCTCGAATCCCCATTCGAGCAGCGACTGCGCCTCGTCGAAGCGCGCCTTCTCGCTCGACGTGCCGAGCACGACCGTCACGAGCTCGATGTCACCTCGTTGTGCGGTCGCGACCAGGCAGTATCCTGCGGGTGTGGTCCACCCTGTCTTCACGCCGTTGGCTCCGTCCAAAGACTGCAGCAGGAGGTTCGAGTTCACGAGCGTGCGCGCACCGGAAGGACCCGAGATCGTCGCTTCGGGAGTCCCGACGATCCGGCGGAAATCATCATCGAGCATGGCGAACCTGGTCAGGCGCGCGAGGTCGCCCGCGCTGGAATGGTGGCCTTCGGCGTCCAGACCGTGCGGGTTCCTGAAGCCCGTCTTCGTGAGGCCCAACTCGGAGGCGCGCTCGTTCAGCATGGCGACGAACTCGTCCACGGATCCACCGACATGCGCGGCTAGCGCATGGGCAGCGGAGTTGTCGGATTCCAGCATCATCGCGTAGAGGAGCTCCTCTACCGTGAGGTCCTCCCCCGCCTTCAGATGGACTCCCGAGCCTCCGACCGCAGCCGCGGACATCGTCACGGTGACGATATCGGAGGGCTCGGCGTTCTCGAGCGCCACGAGCGCCGTCATGATCTTGGTCGTGCTCGCCATCGACCGCTCCCCTCCGGCCGCGCGCGACCACAGTTCGCGCCCACCGGCCGTCGTCACCACGCCGGCCGGCACGTTGGAGGAGGGAGCCGCCGCCTGCACCGCCTCGGGCGAGTCGCCCACTCGCACGCCTCCGATGAGGTCGTCCGCGACAGCCAGTGCGGAGACGGGTGACGACAGAGCGAGCACGAGCGCGAGCGCCGTCGCGAACGCGGACCTGGACCGCAGGATGCGTCTGAGCTGGGATGGCGTACTGGATTCCATGTTTCCGCCGCTAAGGTCGGCGCGGGTTCCTGACGATTGTAGTGTATGGACCGCGCGAGGGAGCGCGGTGCCCGTACTGCCGCACCATGGAGGGGACGATGCGCGCGCGACATAGCCGGCACGATGCCGGATTCACGCTGACCGAGCTCATGATCGTCGTCCTCATCCTCGCCATACTCGTCTCGATCGCGTTCGCGACGTACAACGTGGCGGACGCCCGGGCGCGACGAGCCGCCTGCCTTTCCAATCAGCGCATCTGTGAGGACGCCGTACTGACCTACCAGCTCGAGCACGACGGCGACCTGCCGGCCGCGCTCGCGGATGCGGACCCCTACATCCACGGTGGCGGCGGACATCGCTTCTGCGCAGAGGACGACACACTCGACTTCGTCTACGACGCGGCGACGGGTCACGTCTCCTGTACGAACCACCCGAGACCGTAGACGCCGGACCACGAGGAGGAGGGTATCGTGACATACGCGAACTTCGAGCGGTTGGTGATCTCGGTGGGCGTGCTCGCCATCGGGGCGACCACGATCCTCTCACTCCGCAACCAGCCTATCTGGGAAGAGGTCGTCGCGCAGGCGCTGCTGCTGCTCGTGCTCGTGGGAGCCGTCCACTGGGGCCGCAGGGGCGGCTTCATCGCCGCCCTCGTGGCGAGCGGCATCTACGTGATCATGAGGATACCGATGCTCGTGGCCGACGGTCTCACCGAGGACCTCATCGTCCTCATGCTCGTCCGCACGATCACCTATGGGCTCGTCGGCATCCTCGGTGGCGAGCTGTGCGGCCGGATCAAGTACATCTTCGCAGAGCTCGAGGACTCGAACGGTATCGACCCGCTCACGAAGGTGTACAACGTGCGTCAGATCGCCCGGCTGATAGACTCCTCCGCTGCGCAGTACGCTCGCTACGGCACGACCTTCTCCGTCATCGTCCTCAACCTGGATCCAGCACTGCTGTCGCCGTTGAGGAAGAGCCGACAGCGCTCGATGCTCCGAGCCATCGCGAACCATATCCGGAACGACATCCGCCTCGTCGACGATCTCGGCAGGGTCGGAGAGGCGGCGTTCGCGATGCTCCTGCCGCAGACCGGCGGCGAGGGAGCGGCTCTCGCAGCCGAGCGCGTGCGTGGGGGCGTGCGCGACCTGCTCGGCGCCCGCGACGAGTCGGTGCGCACGGATATCCTCGCTGCACCCGAGGACATCGACGGACTCAAGGACCTGCAGTCTTCGCTCGAGACCACGGACGGCGACACCGTAGAAGAGTACGAGCCGGCGTCGGCCGCGTAGGACCTGCCCGGCGTCGTATCGATCAGACCCCGTCGGCCTCGTAGAGCTCCCCTGCGGAGAGCACGCGCAGGCCAGCACGTTCCAGCACGTCGGTCGCCTTCTCCACATCTTCCACGCGGAAGATGTCCACGGCGTACTCGGCCCCGGGCGTCACGAAGCAGTAGGCGTACCCGATGTTGATGCCCGCGCCGCCCATCAGCTCGAGCACGGACGCCAGTCCTCCGGGCCTGTTCGGCACCTCCACGGCGACGACGGGTGTGAGCGTGACACCGAAGCCCTTCGCCTGCAGCACGTCGCACGCGGCGCTCGGCCGATCGCACAGCAGCCTCGCGACGCCGAACTCGGACGTGTCGGCCACCGAGAGCACCTTCATGTCGTGACCCGCATCGCCCAGCGCGTGCGCGAGCTCGGCGAGCCGTCCGGCACGGTTCTCCAGGAACACCGAGAGCTGCTCGACCATCTCCTCAGACCTCCCCGTCCTGTCTGTTGTCGACCACGCGCTGCGCCTTGCCTTGGCTGCGCTGGATCGACTTGGGCTCCACGAGCTTCACCGCGATGCTGATAGCGAGAGCGGACTCTATCTCCTGGCGCACCTTCGCCTGGAGGGCCTCGAGCGCCCGGATCTCGTCGAACGCGAAGTCGGGTGTCACCTCGACGTGGACCTCCACGGTATCCAA
>JAUVQN010000029.1 GCA_030598125.1 Coriobacteriia bacterium
CCACGACCTTGCCCGCGGACATCGCTTTCCCGTAGTTCTTCGCGAGATCGAGCTCGATGAGCGGCAGCGCCATGTAGCGGTGCCCGCGCGTGACGCGGCCCGCTTCGAGCCCCGCGAACTCGACCGGGACGATCTCGTCGTCCAGCAACGCCATCAGCCAGCGCACCGGACGGGAGAAGCGCGTCGTGCCGCTCCCCCACCGCATGGACTTCGGCCACTCGAGCGAGCCGGCGAGCTCCGCCAGCAGACCGGGAAGCACCTCCGCGGTCGGCCGCCCCTTCTCTTTCATCGTGGCGAAGACGTACTCGGCGCCGCCTTCCTCCTCGACCTCGAGATCCTCCACCGACAGCCCTCGTGAGCGGGCGAACCCCTCAGCGGCCTTCGTCGGACGGCCCTCTTCGTCGTAGGCCTGTTTCGCAGGAGGCCCCTTGACCCGGAGTTCCAGGTCCGTCTGCGCGCGAGGAAGCTCTGTCACGGCCACCGCGAGACGCCTGGGCGTCCCGGCTACTTCGACATCTCGGTAGGTGATCCGGGCGTCGTCCAGCAGCTCGCGGATCCGCACCCCCATCTGCTCGATGGCGTCGTAGAGCGGCTCGGAGGGGATCTCCTCGGTGCCGATCTCGAAGAGGAGGACCTTGCTCATGAGGATCCCCCTTCTGACTCGGCGCCGTCGCGCCCATGTCCGATGGAGGCGAGGTAGCCCTCGGCGCACGCGCGCGCCAGATCGCGCACGCGCCCGATGAACGTCGTGCGCTCCGTGACGGCGATCGCCCCCCGCGCCTCGAGCAGGTTGAACACGTGGGAGCACTTGAGCACGTAGTCGTAGGCCGGCAGCACGAGGTCCCTGGCCAGCGCGGCCTCGCACTCCTTCTCGAACCCGTCGAACAGCCCGTACAGCGTCGCCACGTCGGCGACCTCGAAGTTGTATTCGGAGTACTGGACCTCGTTCTCGTGGAAGACGTCGCCGTAGCTGACGTCATCCACCCACGTGATGTCGAACACGTTGTCCACGCCCTGGACGTACATCGCGAGACGCTCCAGACCGTACGTGATCTCACCCGGCACGGGGTCGCACTCGAAGCCGCCCACCTGCTGGAAGTAGGTGAACTGCGTGACCTCCATGCCGTCGAGCCACACCTCCCAGCCGAGCCCCCACGCGCCGAGGGTGGGGCTTTCCCAGTCGTCCTCCACGAATCGCACGTCGTGCTCCTCGGGGACGATGCCGATGGCCCGGAGACTGTCCAGGTACACGTCCTGGATGTCGTCGGGGCTCGGCTTCAGGATCACCTGGTACTGGTAGTAGTGCTGCAACCGGTTCGGGTTGTCCCCGTATCGCCCGTCGGTGGGACGCCGCGAGGGCTGTACGTACGCGGTCTTCCACGGCTCAGGTCCGAGAGAGCGCAGCGTCGTCGCGGGATGGAAGGTCCCCGCGCCCACCTCTACGTCGTAGGGCTGGAGCAGCACGCACCCGTAGTCGGCCCAGAACTTGGAGAGGTCGAGGATGATGTCTTGGAAGCTACGCATGGGCGGGATGCTATCGGAGCCGACCCTCACGGGTCAATGTGAGGAGCGGCCTCTTCGGCCGGCCCGGGCCAGGTCCCATCGACGTACATACCCCAGACGACCTCGAGCGCGCGCAGGCGACCGTGCACGTGCTCGTGCGCGAAGGCGCGCATGAGCCTGAGCACGTCGCGCTGGACAGCCGGATCGATCCCGAGACCCTCGACATCCGACATCCGAGCGTCCAGGAGTGCCTCGAGAGTGTCGCGAGCCTCGCAGGACATCTCGAGCGTCCTCGGCTCGATGGGACCGCACTCGGCGCAGAGCGCGCCTCCGGCGGCCGGCGAGAATGCGAGCCCGTCGGCCTCCTTGCGGGCACACCGGGCACACCGCGCGAGCGAAGGCCTGAGGCCCGTCATCGCCATCGCCTTGACGAGGAACGCGGCCACGAGGGCCGGCAGCGCTTCGGATCGCGCCTCCCCGATCGCGTCCAGCGTGGCGGCTCCCAGCTCGAAGAGGACCGGCTGCTCGTCGGCGTCGGCCGTGAGCTTCTCCAGCGTGTCGCAGACCGCGGAGGCGGCGACCGAGCGGTCGAGCTCGGCGCACACGGCCTCGTTGGAGCGCACGGTCTCGGCCTCCGAGACCACGTCGAGGCTCCGTCCGGTGTGCAGCAGAAGGTCCGTGACGGTGTAGGGCTCGAGGCGACCGCCGAGCCGGGAGCGCGGACCGCGGGCGCCCTTCGCGACCGCACGCACCTGGCGGCCATCCGCGGCGAGGGCGGTCACGATCGTGTCAGTCTCGCCGAGTTTGGTCTTCTTGAGGACGAGGGCCCGGGCCCGATAGGCCGGCACGCTACTGGACGCGCCCCGCGTCCCACGCGTCCAGGATCTCGATCCCCGACGAGGACCCGATCCTCGTGGCTCCCGCCTCGAGCATCGCGAGCACTGCGGCGCCGTCACGGATCCCTCCAGCGGCCTTCACGCCCACGTCCATCCCCACAGCGTCGCGGATGAGCTCCACGTCCTCGACGGACGCGCCCCTGGGCCCGAACCCCGTCGACGTCTTCACGAAGTCCGCGCCGGCCTCGACGACGAGAGCCGAAGCGCGAGATATCTCCTCGGGGTCGAGATGCCCCGTCTCGATGATGACCTTGAGCAGCGCCTCTCCCCCGCTCGCGTCCCGCGCGGCGGCGGCCACCGCGCCCACGTCGTCGGCCACGAACTCGTCCTCCCCCTCCAGGAACGCGGGCACGTTCATGACCATGTCCACTTCCGCGCACCCGAGCTCTACGAGGAGTCGCGCCTCCTCCGCCTTCGTCTCCGTGTTGCAGTAGCCGAACGGGAAGCCGACCACCGAGCAGACGGCCGTGCCCGTACCGGCGAGCTTCTGGGCCGCGACGGGTACGAGGAACGGTGAGACACACAGGGTCGCGAATCCCAAACCGACCTGGGCGTCCATCCACGCTCCGCCCTCACGGAAGCCGACCGTGGGCCGAAGCAGCGTCTGGTCGATCACAGCTGCGAGCTCGCCGCGGTCCATCGTGATCAGAGCCCCTCTCCGTAGCCGAACCTCCTGATCTGCGCGGCGTCGCGCCGCCAGTCCTTCTTAACCTTTACCCGCAGGTCCCGGAAGACCTTCCCCCCGAGCATACGCTCGAGGTCGCGTCGGGCCTCCGTGCCGATCCGCTTCACCATGCTCCCGCCGCGGCCGACCACGATCCCCTTCTGTGATTCGCGCTCCACGTAGACGAATGCCGAGACCACCGTGGTGTCGCTGCCCTCCTCGCGCGAGACGTCCTCCACAGCCACCCCGATCGCGTGTGGGACCTCTTCGCGCGTGTGGAGGAGCACCTTCTCGCGGATGAACTCGGCGATCATCACCGACAGCGGCTGGTCTGTGGTCATGTCGCGCGGGAAGTACCTGGGTCCCTCGGGCAGGAGACCCGTGAGCAGGGCGAGGAGCTCATCGAGCCCCTCCCCATCGACCGCCGAGACGGCGACACTCGCCTCGAAGGAGCCGAGCTCCGCCGCCGCGAGCGACTGCCGCTGCAGGGCCGCCTCATCCACCAGGTCGGTCTTCGTCAGGACGAGGACCGCCCGTGCCGAGGACTCCGCAACGTGACGCGCGACCCACGCGTCGCCCTTCCCCGCCGGTTGGGCCGCGTCCACGAGCAGGCACACGACGTCGACGTCGGCGAGGGCGAGAAGCGCCGAGCGGTTGACCTCCTCGCCCAACGTATCCACCGGCCGGTGCAGGCCGGGCGTGTCGACCAGCACGATCTGCGCGTCCTCCCGGTCCACGATCCCGCGGAGGCGATGGCGGGTCGTCTGCGGCTTGTCGGAGACGATCGCGATCTTCTCGCCCACGAGGGCGTTGGCCAGCGTGGACTTTCCGGAGTTCGGTCGGCCGACGAGCGCGACGAAGCCGCTCTTGACGGTCTCCCCGAGACCGAGGGGGCCGGCGGCGAGGTCGGTCGGGTCCTCTTCCACGTGTCTATCAGTCCCCTGCTCGGCAGCGCCTAGCCGTACTCGTCCTGGTCGAGGAAGCCGCGCACGAACGGCTCGGGCATCAGCTCATCGAGGCGCTTGACCTCCAGGGCGTCCGTCTGCCCGCCCATGATCACGCGCATCTCGGGGTTGAACTCGGCGAGGAACTGCCGGCAGCAGCCGCACGGCACCACCGGAGCCTCGGCATCGCCCACTACTGCGATCGCGTCGAACTCCCTCTGCCCCGCCTGCACGGCCGCCATCGCGGCTCCACGCTCCGCGCAGATCGTCGAGCCGTACGCGGCGTTCTCCACGTTCACGCCCTGGTAGATCTCACCACCCGCGAACACAGCGGCCCCGACCCGGAATCCCGAGTAGGGCGCGTACGCGCGCTCTTGCGCCTCGCGTGCGAACGCGAGCAGCGCCAGGTCAGGTTGCGTGATCTCAGTCATCGCGCCCCTCCTCGTCGAGGGTCCCGCCCGCCGACTCGACGACGAGCTGCCTGATGCGGTTGCCTTCCAGATCCTCCACCGTGATGCGCAGACCCTCGATCTCGACCGACTCCCCCGCCTCCGGGATGTGCCCGGCCTCTTCGATGAAGAGACCGCCCACGCTGTCAATCTCTCGTTCGATGGCCGTGGCGAAGTGCTCGTTGAGCTCGTCCACCGGCATCCGCGCGTCCACGAGATAGCGATCGTCGCCGAGCTCCACGATCATCGGCACCTGCAGATCGTACTCGTCGAAGATGTCCCCGACTATCTCCTCGAGCAAGTCTTCGATGGTGACGAGGCCGGCCGTCCCGCCGTACTCGTCGGCCACGATCGCGATGTGCGACTCGCGCCGCATCTCCACGAGCAGCTCGCGAACGGGCTTCGTCTCGGGCACGAAGAGCGGCGCGCGGACCAGCCGCACCACGAGCGCGTCTCGATCGCATCCCCGACCGAGCTCGATGAGGAGGTCCTTCGCGTAGAGGACTCCACGGATGTCGTCCAGCGACTCGTGGAAGACCGGCAGCCGGGAGAAGCCCTCCTCCTCGATGACGCGGAGCGCTTCCGCCACGTCGGTTCCGTCGTCGAGGCAGACCATGTCGGTGCGCGGGACCATGACCTCCCTCACGACGCGCCCGGCGAAATCGGCCATCGCCTCGATGAGCCGCTCGCCGGCCTCGTCGTCCCCCCGCTCATCGCCGTCCTCGCAGAAGAGCTCCTCGTGCTCGCGCGCCGTCACCCACGGGACACCCGGCCCCCGGCGGTGCCCGACGACCGACGCCGCCCATCCCCACGGCCACGAGAGCGCCCTCGTGAGCGGCGAGAGCACAGACGTGATGACTGCGGCGACCGGCGCCATCGCGAGCGCGACGCGCTCGGGGTTGTGGATCGCGATCGTGCGGGGCAACGCCTCGCCCAGAGAGAAGAGCACGACTACCGACGCTGCCACACCGATCGCCACGGCGCCCCACATGGCCAGGTCCTCGTACGTGGCGGCGATCGCCAACGTGGTCCCGACCGAGACCGAGGCGTATGCCACCGCTCGGACGAGCGCCGAGGCGGCCTGAAGGCGACCCGGCCGCTCTAGGATCCGCTCGAGATCCCGCGCCCCGCGGGCGTCCGCCTCGACCAGCCGGTGCGCGCGGCCTCGCCCCACGAGGGCCACGGACGCCTGGGCGGAGCTCATGATGGCGACGGCCACCACAGCCGCGGCCGCGAGCACCAAGGTCACGATGGTCGGCAGCGCGCTCATGAGGTCGCTCTCATCGTCTCCGGCCGCATCTCACCACGAGAATAGCTGAAACACCGCGGTCGCGAGCAGCACCCCCAGAAGGGCCCCGATGACGGTCTGCGTCACGGAGTGGAAGTCACCCTCGACCCGGCTCTGAGCGACCAGGAACGCGATGAAGAGCGCGAGCAGCGTCGCTCTCGCGGACTGGGTGACGAAGGCGAGGGCGGTCGCCGCCCCGAACGCCAGCGCGGCGTGTCCGGACGGCCACCCTCCCGACATGAAGCTCCCCTCGCGATTGAGGGCCTTCGTGACGACCACCGCGATCATCGTCAGCGCGAGCGCGATGACCGTCAGGTGCGCCGGCGCGGATCTCACCCGCTCGAACACCGTCTCCGCGACATCGGTGAACGGGTCCAGGAAGACCAGGTATCCCACGACCACCGCGTTGATGGCAGCGATGAGGACGGCGCCGGCGGCGACGTCCTTCGCCGTCTTCGCCAGCGGCTCGTAGGAGTCCGTCGCGATGTCCACCGCGGCCTCGAGAGCCGTGTTCACGAGCTCGGTCACGAACACCAGCGTGATCGCGAAGGCCAGCGCTATGATCTCGAGCGTGCCCAGCCGGAAGAAGAGCGCCAGGATCATCACGCCCACCGCCGCGACGACATGCAGGCGCATGTTCCACTGGGTCCTCAGCGCATAGGCCACGCCCTGGATGGCGTAGTTGAAGCTCCAGACGATGGAGCGAGTGCGCACGCCGTGCGCCCCCTACCCGAGGTCCGCGTACGCCTCGAGCAGGACCGCTACCCGTTCCTCCATCACACGGGCGTCCTCGTCCGCCGAGTGATCGTAGCCGAGGATATGCAGGATCCCGTGGACCAGCAGGAGGTTCAACTCGGTCTCGACGGTCTCGCCGGCCTCGGCGGCGGTCCTCTCCGCGATCTCCGGCGCGACGATGACGTCACCCAGTGCGATCGGGTCTCCACCTCCGGCGGGACACGGGTCGTCACAGCTGAACGAGAGGACGTTGGTCGGCTCTTCCACGCCGCGGTACTGCTCGTGGAGATGCGCCATCTCTTCCACGGTCACGACAGCGACGGAGAGCTCCGCCTGGTCGGGAACCTCCTCCATCCGGAGGACGAACATCGCCAGGCGCTCGAACGCATCGAGCCGAAGCACCTCGGGCTCCCGGTGACTCGTCACGCTCACCCGCATCGTCAGATGCCCCCCTCGTCCTCGAGCCCGCCGCCTTCGGCCACGGCGGCCGTCGGCTTCTTGACGCCCGAGGTTCCGCGGGCCTTGGACCTCCCGTACTCGATACGGCTGTGGTACACACCGGTCAGCATCCGAGTGTAGACGCCGATGACGTCCTCGACCTGCGCGAGCGTCAGCTCCGATTCGTCGAGTTGTCCGTCGTCGAGCCTGCTCTTCACGATGCGACGCACCGTCTGCTCGATCTTGGGCACGGTCGGCTTCGCGAGCGCCCGCACGGCGGCCTCGGAGCCGTCCGCGAGCATCACGAGGGCCGCCTCGGGACTCCTGGGTTTGGGCCCGGGATAGCGGAACTCCGTCTCCGACGGCTGCGCGCCGTTCTCGCTCGCCTTGTCGTAGAAGTACTGGATGACGGTCGTCCCCTGATGCTCCTGGATGACGGCGAGGACCTCTTCGGGGAGCTTGTGCTCGCGAGCTAGCTCCACGCCATCCTTCACGTGGGATGTGATGACGAGTCGCGAGAGCGTCGGCGCGGCCTTGTCGTGCGGGTTCTGTCCCGGCGGCTGATTCTCCACGAAGAACATCGGACGCTTGATCTTCCCGACGTCGTGGTAGTAGGACCCGACGCGCGCGAGCAACGGGTTCGCGCCGATCTCCTCCGCGGCGGCCTCCGCCAGGTTCGCCGTCGTGATGGAATGGTTGTAGGTCCCGGGGGCACTCCGCATCAACTGCCTGAGCAGCGGGTGCCCCGGGTTCGCCAGTTCGAGGAGGCGCACGTCGGTCGTGACGCGGAACGCGACCTCGAGGACGGGCAGCAGTCCGTACGTGAGCACGGAGGCGAGCAGGCCTCCTATGAGCCCGTACGCTCCCGCCACGAGCGCCGATTCCAGCTCGCTCGTGGACGCGAGTGTGGCCAGGAAGGCCACCACCCCCATCACGAACGTGACGAAGCCGCCCGCGTACAAGAGGTGGCTCCTCATCCGCATCTGCGCCATCGCGACGATCGCGGCGATGTCGACGACCAGCACCGCCACCACGTACACGCCCGTCGAGAACCCGAGCAGCGCGACGGTGACGGTCGTCATGACCGCCATGAGCAGCCCGACCCGCGGGTTGACGAGCAACGTCGCGAGCATGGCGACGGCGGGGACCGGGAGCAGGTACGGCGAGACCTCCGGCACGAGCCACACGACGATCCTCACGAGCCAGACCGTCGCGACCAGGAGGGCCGCCAGCAGCGCGAGCTCCCTCAGGTCGAGCCACACCTCGGGATCGTAGAAGGCCAGGTATGCGCCGGCCGCGAGGACCATGGCGGCCAGCAGCGCGAGGCTCGCGAGCGTCGCGAGCCCGTCGGTGTTGTTGTCGAAGACACCCATCGCGCGGAGCAGTTCGACCTGCACCGCGGTCACCACTTCGCCGCGCTCGACGATGTTCTCGCCGGTCTGTTTGGAGATCACGACGGCGTCGACGGCGTCACGCGCCTCCTCCTCCGCGAGCACGGTCGCCTCTTCATCGAGCGTGAGCGTGGGACGGAGCACGGACTGGCCGACCTCGCTCACCAGCTCCCTCTGCCCAGGAGAGAGACGCAGTAGGTCCGCGTTGGCGGCGAGCGTCTGGCGCGCGTCCTCGAGATCCTCTTCCCGGATGGGGTCGCGCAGGATCAGCGTGACCAGCTCGCGAGTCTCCCCGCTCACCTCGGCCCGTCCAGCCTCGGTGAGCTCGACCGCGGCGAGGAGCGCTTCGTCTGAGATCTCGTCGCCGTACTCATCCTGGAGTGCGGCGACCTGCCTCGTGGCTCGCTCCTCCGCGGTGAGCGTGGGATCCTCGCTCGCCAGATCCTGCGTCTCCTCGACCGCGAAGAAGAAGTCGCTCACGTCCGCGCGCGCGTCGGAGCCGGCGTGGAGGTCCTGCACGAAGATGGACGCGACACCCTCTGCCGCCGCCAGTCGCGCGGCCTCGGTGGCGCCCTCGTCGACGAGCTGGATCGGCCGTGTCGCGCGGTACGTACGAGGCGCGGGCACGTCCTCGGTGACGCCGGCGGGGGTCGGGTTCAGCACGAGCGCGCCAGAGATCAGCAGCACCGTGACTACCGCCAGGGCGACGCGCTTGCCGAGAGCCGTCGAGAGCGGATCGTTCGACGGCTTCAGCTCACCGAGCTTCTTCCACGGCGCTGCCATCGCGGCCGACCGCCTTCTCCTCTTCGTGTGCGTGGTACGCGCTCACTATCTCCTGCACGAGCCGGTGGCGGACGACGTCACGCGACCCGAGCTCGACGAAGCACAGATCCCCCACGCCCGACAGGATACCCCTGATCACGCGGAGCCCCGACTGACCCCGGGGCACGTCCATCTGCGTCACGTCACCGGTCACGACCATCTTCGAACCGAAGCCCAGCCTGGTGAGGAACATCTTCATCTGCTCGGCGCTCGTGTTCTGCGCCTCGTCCAGGATGATGAACGAGTCGTTCAGGGTGCGCCCGCGCATGAACGCGATCGGCGCGACCTCGATGACGCCCTGCTCGGTGAGGTGCCGGACGCGATCGATGTCCAGCATGTCGAAGAGCGCATCGTAGAGCGGTCTCAGATACGGGTCCACCTTGTCGTGCACGTCACCTGGGAGGAACCCGAGCCGCTCCCCCGCCTCGACCGCCGGGCGCGTGAGGATGATCCGCCCCACGTCCTTGCGGGCGAGCGCGTCCACGGCCATCGCCATCGCCAGGTAGGTCTTGCCGGTGCCCGCCGGACCGATACCGAAGGTGACCGTGTGCTCTCGGATCGCGTCCACGTAGCGCTTCTGGCCGGCGGTCTTGGCACGGATGGTCTTGCCCCTGTGGGAGAGGATCACGTCGTCGAACACGCTCGACGGGCTCGTGTCGTCGTGCCGGAGCATGTCGATCACGCGGTCGATGCTGTCCGGGGTGAGCTTCTCCCCTTTCGAGACGAGCTCGATCAGCTCGGTGAAGAGGGTCGAGACCGCCTGCGACTCCGCGGGATCGCCCGAGATCGTGATCTCGTTGCCGCGGACCCGGATCGCGGACTCGAACTGCTCCTCGACGAGTCTCAGGAAGTGGTCTCCCTGGCCCAGCAGCTCCACCATGTCCTGCTCGGGCGGGACGACCAGACGGATCTGGGTCGACTTCAAGAAGCGACTCCTCGTGGATGACACCGGGTAGTACGCACTTCGTTCCTGGTGCTCACCGGTCCCGACAAGTCTAGCACGCGACGCTCATCCTTCCGGCGCTCGGGACTCCCAGTGTGACCTGGTGCACCGTCCCGGCGCGAAGACCTTCCGAGCTCATAGACACCCTGAGGTAGTCTTCCGTCATACCCTCCGCGCGCGCACCCTCCACGCGCTCGACGAGAACATCGGCGCGCTGGCCGACGCGCGAGAACATATAGCTGCCGCGCAGCTCGTCGCCCAGCTCCTTCAGCCGAGCCGCCCTGGCCGCCTTGACCTGCGGCGCCGGCTCCCCGGGCATGCTCGCGGCCGCCGTGCCCGGCCTCGCCGAGAAGCGGAAGACGTGCAGCTTCGTGAACCCGACGCGCTCGCAGAGCTCGACGGTCCGTTCGAAGTCCTCCTCACGCTCCCCGGGGAATCCAGCGATGACGTCGGTCGTCAGCACCAGTCCCGGGACGGCCGCCCGCAGCCGCTCGACAGCGCGCTCGTACGAGGCCGCGGTGTAGCCCCTTCTCATGGCGGAGAGCAGCGAGTCGGACCCGGACTGGAGCGGCACGTGCAGGTGCGGGCAGACCCCAGAACACGCTGCGAGTGCCTCCAAGAGATCGTCGGTCACGTGTCCGGGCTCGACACTCG
>JAUVQN010000028.1 GCA_030598125.1 Coriobacteriia bacterium
GCCCTCGTCGGCGAGACGGCGGACCGCGTCTCCCGGGAGCTCGCCGACGCGGGGATAGAGGTCCTGCTCGACGACCGTTCTGAACGCGCGGGGGTGAAGTTCGCCGATGCGGATCTCATCGGCTTCCCCCTCCAGGTCGTCGTCGGCGCCCGCTCGGTCAGCGAAGGGAACGTCGAGGTGAAGGTCAGGGCGGATGGGGAGCGCAGCACCGTATCCATCGCCGACGCGTCCATGACCGTCGCGCAAGCGGTCCGCGACGCCCGGGATAGCCACTCCTGACACCGCCTCAGCCAGGCAGAACGTCCCGTATCTTGCCAGTCTCGACACTGCTGGTGAGCGGGCGCGTTCGCGCTTGAACCCCCGGGGCGATGTGATAGAATCCTGCGCAACGGAAGATTCGCCTGCGAGAAGTGGGTTCCCCCCACTTTTTTTCGTCTGGGTGGAGGTTTGCGGATAGCGTGGTCGCGAGTTCGGCGCAGGACGACATACGCCGGCTCTTGGAGCCGGTTGCGAGCGAGCGCGGACTCGAGCTCGTGGGCGTCGAGACCGCGGGTGCCGAGGGGCGCCCGCTCGTGCGCGTCTTCCGGGACCAGGAAGGCGGCATAGACATCGCTGTCATCTGCGAGGCGAACACGTGGATCGGCGAGGCTCTCGAGGGGGATGGGGGTCTCGATGGTCCGTACGTGCTCGAGGTCTCCTCGCCTGGAGTGGACCGACCGCTCGTGACTCGCGAGGACTACGAACGCTTCGCAGGGGAGACCGTGCTCGTGAAGACCTTCGCTCCAGTCGAAGGCCGTCGCAGCTTCACCGGACGGCTCGACGGGCTCGAGGGAGACGCACTGCTCGTCACGTGCGAGGACGCGGACTACGCCATCCCGCTCGAGACGGTCGCGAAGGCACGGTTGCAGACGAACATCGACTTCGGATCGGACTGAAACGAGGTGTCGACAGGATGTCTTCGGATCTCATAGACGCGCTCACGCAACTCGAGCGCGAGAAGAACATAGACCAGTACCTCATCCTCGATCGTCTTGAGACGGCGCTGGCGCAGACGTACCAGAAGCTGTTCGACTTGGAGAACGAGGTACGTGTCTCCATCGAGCGCGACACGGGACGCATCTTCGTGTTCGAACTCGTTCCCATCGGGGGCGGCGACGTGAGCGCCGAGGAGGACGAGGACGACGACGAGGAGAAGGTCCAGGAGAGCGTGCCGTGCGAGGAACGCGACATCACGCCCCCGGACGTCTCGAGGATCGCTGCGCAGACCGCGAAGCAGGTCATCCTGCAAGTCATCAGGGAGGCCGAGCGGGAGCAGATCTACGAGGAGTACTACGACCGTGTCGGAGATATCGTCACCGGTATCGTCCAGCAGTCGGATGCCCGCTATACTCTCGTCTCGCTCAGGCAGGGAGTCGAAGCTCTGCTGCCGCCGACGGAACAGCCGACGACCGAGCGCTACGATCACAACCAACGCATCAAGGCCTACGTCATCGAGGTCAGGAAGACAGTCACCGAACCGTCGATCGTGCTCTCGCGCACGCACCCCGGCCTCATGAAACGGCTCTTCGAGCTGGAAGTCCCGGAGATATACGACGGCATCGTCGAGATCAAGAGCGTGGCGCGCGAGCCTGGCCTGCGCTCGAAGGTGGCGGTGGCCTCCCGCGAACCCGGGCTCGACCCGGTGGGCGCGTGCGTCGGACCGAAGGGAAGCCGTGTTCGGATGGTCGTCGCGGAGCTTCGCGGCGAACGCATCGACGTGGTCCCATGGGCCGAAGACACCCGCTCGTTCGTCGCGAACGCCCTCTCGCCCGCACGGGTGAACGACGTGATGATCGGTGAGGACGAGCACACGGCGACCGTGGTCGTGCCCGATGACCAGCTCTCGCTCGCCATCGGGAAAGAGGGTCAGAACGCCCGGCTCGCCGCGAAACTCACGGGCTGGCGCATCGACATCAAGAGCGAGTCACAAGCCGCGGAGGCGGGGCTCAGGCCCGGCGCTGCTGGCGACGGTGAGGGCCAGGCCGAGGAGTTCGACGGGCGCTGCGTCGCGATCACGACCGCCGGCGTCAGGTGCCGCAACAAGGCGCGGCCCAGCACGGTCTACTGCGGCATCCACGGCAAGGAGGGCGAGTAGGTGACGGGCGCTTCCAAGACGCCGCAGCGGACGTGCATCGGCTGCGGAACCGGCGCGGACAAGCGCGACCTGCTTCGCATCGTACGCACGAAGGATGGAGACGTCCTCATCGACCGGGGCGGACGCGTGAACGGGCGAGGCGCCTACGTCTGCCACAAGAGCGAGTGTTTCGAGCACGCGGTACGCAAGGGCCGTCTTGGCCCAGCGCTCCGCGTTCGGGTCGAGGAAGAGGACGCAGAGCGTCTGAGGCGTGACTTCGAGGAGTCCCTCGCGGTCGAGGGCACCTCAGGGCAGGGACGGTGACGACCGCATGACGAACATGAGAGTGCACGAGTTGGCTAAGGAGTTCGAGATGACCTCCAAGGAGCTGCTCGAGCGTCTGCAGGAGATGAAGATCCCGGCGAAGAACCATGCCTCGACGCTCATCGAGCCCTACGTGGACAAGATCCGCAAGGAGCTCGGTCCCGAGATCGCCGAGCGCAAGGCCGTGGCCGCCAAGAAGCGCGAGGCCGAGGAGGCCAAGGAGAAGAAGAAGCGCGAGACCGAGGAGGCCAAGCGCGACAAGGAAGAAGAAGAGCGCCTCAAGGCCGAGGAGGAGGAGCGCAAGACCCGACAGGCCGAGGAGGAGGAGCGCAGGCGCGAGGCCGCCGAGAAGGCGGAGAAGAAGCGTCAGGAGGAAGAGGAAGAGCGCCTCCAGCGTGAGAAAGAGGAGCAGGAAGCGGCCGAAGCGAGCGCCGCAGAGGAGACCGAGGAGACCGACCGGTACCGCCAGATGGCTCGAGAGGCCGAGGCGGCCGAGCGCCAGCAACGCATCCTCTCCGAGGCACAAGCCGTGGCCACCGCCGCTGCCAAGGCTTCCGGTCGTCCCAAGAAGAAGGCGAAGAAGCCCCCCAAGGAACAGGCCGACGAGACGGCGGTCGTAGAAGCGGCACCCGCTCCAGCCGTTCCCGTGTGCGAGGGCGGCACCATGACGCTCACCGAGGGCGCCACCGTCGGCGAGTTCGCCGAAGCGGCGGGCGTCCCGTCGACCGACATCATCAAACGGCTCATGCTTCTCGGAGAACCCCTCACCGTCAACCAGCCACTCTCCAAGGAGCTCGTCCAAGTGCTCACGGAAGACATGGGTGTCCAGTGCGAGATAGTGCCGATCGAGGCGGAGTTCGGGGAGGTCATCGAAGACGCACCTGAGGACCTCGAGCCACGGTCTCCGGTCGTCACCGTCATGGGGCACGTCGACCATGGAAAGACGTCGCTCTTGGACGCGATCCGCGAGACGGGAGTGGCCGAGGCCGAGGCGGGCGGGATCACGCAGCACATCGGCGCCTCGGTAGTCTCGAAGAACGGCAAGCAGATCACGTTCATCGACACACCGGGACACGAGGCGTTCACCGCGATGCGGGCGAGGGGCGCCGATCTCACAGACATCGCGATCCTCGTGGTCGCGGCCGACGATGGCGTCATGCCACAGACGGTCGAGGCCATAGACCACGCGAAGGCCGCCGGCGTACCGATACTCGTAGCTGTCAACAAGGTCGACAAGCCCGGTGCCGACGCCAACCGGGTCCGCCAGGAGCTCACCGAGTACGAGATCGTCCCTGAGGACTGGGGCGGCGAGAACGTCTTCGTGGACGTGTCCGCGAAGCAGCGGACGAATATCCAGGATCTCCTGGAGATGATCCTACTCGTCGCCGAGGTGCAAGAGCTCAAGGCCAATCCCAACGCCCACGCGAGCGGCATCGTGGTCGAGGCGAAGCTCGACCGCGGTCGGGGGCCGGTCGCTACCGTCCTCGTCAAGCGCGGCACGCTCAGGTGCGGCGATGCGGTCGTCGCTGGGACCGGCCACGGCAGGGTCCGGGCACTCATCGACCCTCTTGGGCGCAACGTGGAAGAAGCGGGGCCGGCAGACCCCGTCGAGATCCTCGGGATCTCGTCGCTGCCGTCAGCGGGCGACGAGTTCCGGGTGACGCCGGACGAGCGCACGGCGCGCCGAGTCGCCGAGGAGCGGAGTCTCAAGAAGCGCCTGCTGGCACACGAGAAGAAGGTGCACATCAGCCTCGACGACCTCTTCGCCCGGATCCAGGAGGGCGAGGTCAAGGATCTCAATCTCGTGCTGAAGGCGGACACGCAGGGCTCGATCGAGGCTATCAAGGACGCGCTCGCCAAGACCGACCAGGAGGAGGTCCGGATCGAGGTGCTGCGCTCCGGCGTCGGCGGGGTCTCCGAGGCGGACATCACGCTCGCCGACGCCTCGGACGCGATCGTCATCGGTTTCGGCGTCCGGCCGGAGCCCAAGGCCCGCGATCTCGCTGAGCAGACGAACGTCGACCTCAGGCTGTACACGGTCATCTACCAGCTCGTCGATGACATCACTGCGGCTCGCGTCGGGATGCTCGCTCCCGAGTATCACGATGAGGACACTGCACGCGTGGAGGTCAGGGAGACCTTCAAGGTGCCCAAGGCGGGGACCGTGGCAGGGTGCTACGTCGTCGAAGGGGAGATCACGCGCGACGACAAGGTCCGCGTCGTCCGCGACGGCGCGATCGTCTACGACGGGCGGATCGGCTCTCTCAGGCGCTTCAAGGACGATGTGAAGTCGGTCAACACCGGGTATGAATGCGGCATCGGCATCAAGGATTTCCCTGACGTCAAGGTCGGCGACGTCATCGAGGCCTACAAGACGATCGAGGTGCCCCGGGAGGCCTGACGCGTTTGAGCCAGTCATCGCGCATGCGGAAGGTCAACGAGGCGGTCCGCGAGGCCCTGGCCGAGATCATCTCCCGCGACATGAAGGATCCGCGCCTCGAACTCGTCACGGTGACGTCGGCCGAGGTCACCGGCGACCTCAGGCACGCCACCGTCTACGTGACAGCACACGGTGGCGAGGAGCGCTACAGCGATGCGCTCGCGGGCCTCGAGTCCGGCAGGGGCAGGATCCGTTCCCTGCTCGGGGAGCGGGTGGATATGCGCTTCACGCCCGAACTCGACTTCCGCATCGACGAGTCTGTGGACGAAGGCATGCGCATCGCCGAGATCCTGCACGAACACGACCGCCGGTCCTCCGACACACCGGAGACCGGCGGATCGCCGGACCCGGAGTCCTAGTATCGTGGGACAGGCCGCCGACGCCGCCGCGTACGAACGCATGGCGCAGGCGCTCGGTGCGTCTGCCGAGGCCATCGTCTGCGCGCACGTCGACCCGGATGGTGACGCCGTCGGGTCGGTGCTGGGGCTCTCCCTCGCGCTCGAGTCACTCGGGATACGCGTGCAGCGCGTCACGGCCGACGATCTGCCCGCTCCGGACGGGTACGCGTTCCTGCCGGGGTTCGAGCGGTTCGTCGCCGCAACGGAGACGGACGCGTGCGACACGTTCGTCGCCCTCGATACGCCGCAGGCTTCCCGCTTGGGCGCGGCCGTCCCGCTCGCCGAGCGATGCGGGCGCCTCCTCGTGCTCGACCACCATCCGGACGCCGTGGAGTTCGGGGATACGAATCTCCTCGACGCGCATGCCGCCGCCGTCGGACAGATCGTCTGGCGGCTCCTTCCATCGATGGGAGTCACTCCCGATGCTGAGATCGCGACCTGCCTCTATGTCGCCCTGGTGACGGACACGGGCCGCTTCCAGTACTCGAACACGACACCCGCTGCGCTCAACGACGGCGCCGCGATGGTCGAGTCGGGCGCGGACGTCGCCGAAGTGTACCGGCGTCTCTTCGAGTCCAGGAGCCAGGAGGCCCTCGTGCTCACGGGCCGCGTCCTCTCGCGCATTTCCCTAGCGAACGGCGGTCGCGTGGCCTGGGCGTGGCTCGACGCCACGGATCTGGCCGAGACCGGCGCGGGCCTGGAGGACACAGAGAACCTCGTCGATGCCGTCCGGACCGTCTCCGGCGTCGATGTCGTCTTCCTCGTGAAGACCGGTGCGGACGGCTCCAAGGTGAGTCTCCGCGCGAAGGGCTCGTTCGATGTAGGCGCGGTCGCGCGCGAACTCGGTGGGGGAGGACATCGCGCTGCGGCCGGATTCGCCGATCAGGACGCCCTGGACGGCGTGGTGGGGCGGCTGCTCCCGCACCTCCCCGGCGGTCGGTGATGGCGGAGACCTCACCGTCACCGGCGATCTGCGGCGTCCTGCCGGTGGACAAGCCAGCGGGCCCGACCAGCCACGATGTCGTGCAGGACGTGCGGCGCGCAACGGGGATCCGACGTGTGGGACACGCAGGCACGCTCGATCCGGCGGCCACGGGACTCCTGGTCATCCTCGTGGGTGCGGCGACGCGGCTCGCGCGGTTCCTGACCGCGACCGACAAGGAGTACGTCGCCGATGTCACGTTCGGTGCCGAGACGGATACGTGTGACGCGGAGGGCGAGGTCGTGGCCAGCGCCTCAGTACCGCGTGAACTCGTCGAGCAGGCCTATGCCGTCTCCATCACGGAGTCGTTGATAGGCGAACACGAGCAGGTCCCTCCAAGTTATGCGGCGGTGAAGCGTGGGGGGGAGAAGGCCTACGAGGCCGCTCGCGCCGGACGGCCCATCGAGCTCGAGCCGCGGTCCTACCGCGTGACCGCTGCCGCACTCGAGACCGTGGATGCGGGACCGCCGGTCACCTGGCGCGTACGCGTGACAGTCTCGAAGGGCACGTACGTGCGGGCGATCGCACGGGACATCGGCCGCTCCCTCGACACCGTCGCGCATCTCTCCGCACTCAGGCGCACGCGCTCAGGGACGATCGACGTCTCGAGTGCCACGACGGTCGAGGCAATTCGGCTGGCCGGGGCGGGGGAGATCGAGAGACTCTGTCTTCCCGCGCTGGGGGCTCTCGCACTCCCCATCGTGCACCTCTCGGAGCCGCACGCCCGAGATGTCGAGCACGGCAGGCCCCTTCCGCGCGATGCAGCGCACGTGGACGACGGCGTTCTCGTCTCGCTCGCCGAAGGCAGGAGACTCGTCGCTGTCTATCGCGCGGAGACCTCCCGTCTCGCACCTGAGGTGGTCCTCACGGGAGGCTGCCCGTGAGCGCCTCTGTCGTCCGGGGGCTGCCCGCGTACCCGCTCGGACCTGCGGTCGTCGCCATCGGCATGTTCGACGGCGTGCATCTGGGACATCGCGCCCTTCTGAGCCGGACGATCCGACTGGCTCGCGAGAGGGAGACGTTCGCTGCGGTCGTCACGTTCGACACCGATCCCGAGCACGTCCTGCGCCCGAGGGCTTCCGTCCCACAGCTCCTCGATCTCGAGGACAGACTGCACCACCTCACCGCCGCCGGCGTGGACGTTGTGCTGGTCCTCCCGTTCGACCGCGACCTCGCGGAGCGTACCGCCGAGGAGTTCGTCGACGAGATGCTCGTCCCGTGCTTCCCACCCGACACACTGGTGGTGGGCACCGATTTTCGGCTCGGCCGTGGTGGCGCGTGTGACGCCCGGAGGCTCGCCGATCTCTCGCACGATCGCGGGATGGGCGTCGAGTCCCAAGACCTCGTCCTCGTGGACGGCGGGCCTGTCAGCGCGACGCGGATCCGCACGCTCATCGCCGACGGACAGGTGCGCGAGGCCGCGCGTCTCCTCGACCGCCCCCACGTGTGCAAGGGGCTCGTCACAGAGGGTCGCGGGACAGGGCGCGGCCTCGGCGCTCCGACCGCGAATCTGGACTTCGACCGCGCCATCGCCGTTCCGGCCGACGGCGTCTACGCATGCGTGGCCTGCATCGGCGATCGAGCGGATCGTGGCCGTCCGGCCGCGGTGTCGGTCGGTCCTCCGCCGTCGTACGAGGATGCGCCCGCGGCGCTCGAAGCTCACGTACTGGACTTCGAGGGGGACCTCTACGGGCAGACCCTCCGTATCGGGTTCGTGGAACGCCTGAGGGCGCAACGCCGCTTCGACGATGAGAGCGTCCTGACTCGCGCGATCGCGGAGGATGTCGAACGGGTCCGCGCCCTCGTGCCAGGGGGCGACGATTGTGCTAACCTCTAGCGGTTGTCTAGGTACCCCGTGCTGGGTCGAGCGAGTTCACCGACGCTCGACTCGGGCGAGGGCGAACAGGAAGGAGAGGTGAAGCAGCCGTATGTCCCTGCCCAAGGACGTCAAAGAGACGATCATCGCCGACAACCGGACGCACGATAGCGACACCGGATCGACGGAGGTACAGGTCGCACTCTTGTCCCGACGCATCCAGGACCTCACCGAGCACCTGCAGACCCACACGAAGGACCACCACTGCCGTCGCGGACTGCTCAAGCTCGTAGGACAGCGCCGTAGGCTGCTCAACTACCTCAAGAAGACAGACATCGAGCGGTACAGAGCCCTCGTGGCCAAGCTCGAGCTCAGGAGCTGACGACACGTGGAGGCGGTCGCCGGAAGGTGGCCGCCTCGTCGCATGGCCCCGGCGTCGTGTTGGGGAGACCCGAGAGGGAACCGGACCGCAAGACGCCCCGAGGACGGACCCGGCGGCGAGAGAAGACGAAGAGGATGACGAAGAGGAAGTACACAGCATGAGTAAGATCACGGAACAGTTCGAAGTACACGGAACCACCTACACCATCGAGACCGGCGAGCTCGCCAAGCAGGCTGGCGGTGCCGTCGTCATCACACAGGGTGACACGATCGTGCTCGTCACGGGAACAGCGTCCAACTACCCCAAGGACCTGGACTTCTTCCCGTTGACGTGCGACTTCGAGGAGCGCATGTATGCCGCCGGTCGCATCCCCGGGGGCTTCTTCAAGCGCGAGGCGCGCCCGTCGGAGAAGGCGATACTGACCGCTCGCATGATCGACCGGCCCCTTCGCCCGTCGTTCGCCGACGGCTTCCGCAACGAGGTCCAGGTCATCGCGACCGTGCTCTCGGCGGACCAAGTGCACCAGCCCGACGTCATCTCCATCACCGGAGCCTCCGCCGCCCTGACGCTCGCGGGCATCCCGTTCGAAGGGCCGATCGCGGGCGTGCGGATCGGTCGGGTCGGCGGCGAGTTCGTGGTCAACCCGACGTTCGCCGAGATCGACGAGTCCGACCTCGACCTCGTGGTGGCGGGCACCCGCGACGCCATCTCCATGGTGGAGGCGGGAGCTCGGGAGGTGCCCGAGGACGAGATGCTCGAGGCGCTGATCTTCGCGCAGAAGGCCGTAGGCGAGTTCTGTGACGCGCAGGACCGGCTCGTGGCGCAGGCCGACGTCAAGCCGATCGACGTGGAGCTGAAGGTGATCGACCCGGAGATCGAGGAGCGCGTCTTCGCGGCAGGCTCCGACAAGATGCGCGAGGCGCTGCACGACCCTGACAAGCACTCCCGGATGGATGCCGTCTCTGTCGTCAAGGACGAGGTCACGGACGGCTTCTCCGAGGAGGAGCGCGACGAGGACGGCAAGGAGATCCGCGCGGCTCTCAAGTCTCTCGAGAAGAAGACCATGCGCAGCATGGTGCTGGACGAGGGCGAGCGCGCCGATGGGCGCACGCTCGACGAGGTGCGGCCCGTCTCCTGTGACGTGTCCTTCCTGCCGCGAGCCCACGGCAGCGGTCTCTTCACGCGCGGGCAGACGCAGGTGCTGTCCGTGCTCACGCTCGGGATGCTCTCCGAGTGGCAGCGGATCGACACGATCGATGTCATCGAGGGCAAGCGCTACCTGCATCACTACAACTTCCCGCCCTTCTCGACAGGTGAGACGGGTTTCATGCGCGGTCCCAAGCGCCGCGAGATCGGTCACGGTGCGCTCGCAGAGCGGGCGCTGCTGCCGGTCATCCCCGCCGAGGAGGACTTCCCCTACACGATCCGCATCGTCTCGGAGGTGCTCGAGTCGAACGGCTCCTCTTCGATGGGGTCGGTGTGCGGCTCCACCCTCTCGCTGATGGACGCCGGCGTGCCGATCAAGGCGCCCGTCGCGGGCATCGCGATGGGGCTCATCAAGGAGGGCGACCAGGTCGCCGTCCTCTCCGACATCCAGGGGCTCGAGGACTTTCTCGGGGACATGGACTTCAAGGTCGCGGGGACCGAGCAGGGGATCACGGCGCTCCAGATGGACAACAAGGCCAAGGGCCTGTCGCACGAGATCCTCGCTACCGCGCTCAATCAGGCGCGGGAGGGCAGGATGCATATCCTCTCCATCATGCTCGACGCCATCGCCGAGCCGCGCTCGTCGCTCTCGACGTACGCGCCCAGAGTACTCTCACTGCAGATCCCTAGGGACAAGATCCGCGACATCATCGGGCCAGGCGGCAAGACCATCCGCGCCATCATCGACGAGACGGGCGCCGACATCGATGTCAACGACGACGGCACCGTGTACGTCGCGTCGCGGGGTGAGGGCGCTGAAGCAGCCGTCGAGCGCATCGAACTGCTCACCAAGGACGTAGAGATCGGCGAGCGCTACACCGGCGAGGTCGTCTCCATACAGCCCTTCGGCGCCTTCATCCAGCTCATCCCCGGACGGGACGGCCTTCTGCACATCTCACGTGTCGCGAAGGGCCGCGTCGACAAGGTCGAGGACGTCCTCGAGCTCGGCGAAGAGGTAGAGGTCGAGGTGCTCGACATCGACGAGCGCGGCAAGATCAGCCTGGACCGCATCGAGAAGCCTGACGCCCCCAAGGGCTCCGGTTCGTCCGGGGGCGGAGGCGGCGATCGTCAGGATCGCGGCGACCGGGGCGACCGCGGCGGTGGCGGCGGAGGCGGCGACCGCAAGCGACGCAGGCCCCGCCGCTAGCGGCGAGCGGACCGCGCATGTTCTACGAGAAGACCGTCCTCGACAACGGCATCACGGTCCTGACCGAGCCCATGGACACCGTGCGCTCCGTGGCGCTGGGCCTGTGGTTCGCCGTCGGGAGCCGTGACGAGGGCCCGCGCCAGGAGGGGATGTCTCACTTCCTGGAGCACATGATGTTCAAGGGCACCGCCACCAAGACGGCCGCCGAGATCTCCGAATCCTTCGATCGCATGGGCGCGGAGCTCAACGCGTTCACGGGCAAGGAATACACGTGCTATTACTCCCGGTTCGTGGACGAGCAC
>JAUVQN010000101.1 GCA_030598125.1 Coriobacteriia bacterium
AACCCCCCCTGTACGTCCACAAATTCACCCCCCCCCCGGCCTCCCCCTCCTCGCGGCCGCCCCCCCCCACCCCCTACCCGGGGGGCCGCCCTCGCCCGCGTCCGCCCGCTCCGCGGCGTTGTTTGGCACGCCGTGCGCCCTCGAGCGCCGCGAGCTCCCGCTCGAGCGAGAGGCAGCTTTCGAGTCTGCGTTCCGGAAGGGAACCGTCCTCCACGGCCGCGCGCACCGCGCAGCCGGGCTCGGAGCCGTGCCCGCAATCGCGGAAGCGACACTCGAGCGCGAGCCCGTAGACGTCGGCGAAGGCCCGCTCCATGCCGACGTCCGCGTCCCACAACGCGAGCGCTCTCAAACCGGGCGTGTCGATCACGAGTCCGCCGCCGGGAAGGACGACCAGCTCGCGGTCGACCGTCGTGTGCCGGCCCTTCCCGTCCGTCTCGCGCACCTCGCCGACCTCACGGACGACCTCTCCGACGAGCAGGTTGATGAGGGTGGACTTGCCCACCCCCGAGGCGCCGAGGATGGCGATCGTGTGGGCTCGTCGCGCATACGCGCCGACGTCCTCCACCCCGCTGCCGTCGAGGGCGCTCGTGACGTGCACCGCGACGTCACCCGCGAGGGAGCGGACCTCTTCGGCCACGGCATCCGGGTCGTCACTCAGATCCGCCTTCGTGAGGAGCACCACCGGCGTCGCGCCGCTCTCCCACGCGAGGACGAGCTCCCGCTCGAGCAGGCGGGCGTTGAGGGGGGTGTCCAACGCATGCGCGAGCAGCACCGTCTCCATGTTCGCCGCGAGGACCTGGGAGCCCGCCGACTGACCGGGGTCGCGCCGGACGAACGCCGAGCTCCGCGAGAGGACCGCGTCTATGAGCGCCTGTGCGTCGCCCTCGGCCGCGCGTAGGGCGACCCAGTCGCCGATCGCCGGCATCCCATCCGTGCCATCGACGGACTTGACGAGTCTGACCGAAGGCTCCGCGAGCATCTCGCCGTCAGCGGTCACGACCGTGTGGGCGCCCTTGGCGACCTTGCAGACCCGACCGAGGGTGAGGCCGGACTCGTCGAAGGGCGCGAACGCCGCGGCCACGCGCGCGTCGAGACCGAGCTCCTCGAGGTCGGGAGGCGCGGGACCGTGCGGACCACCGTGCACTACAGCACCCGGTCCACGTGGAGGGTCGCCCCGCCCTGGGTCGGCAGGAGGACGAGATACACGGTCTCGGTCCGGCCCACGCCCATGTCGCCGAGCGCGGACTCGGTCGCGGTGGCGAGGATCGTGAGGGTCTCGAGGCGCCTCGCATGGTCGGGCTCGTCGGGATCCGGGTCCCCCATGGGCTCCCCGGTGCCCGCGTCGATCGGACCGAGGAGCTCGGCCGTCTCGACGTGCGCGTAGACGAGACCGCCGCCCGCGTCCTGTCGCCCGAGCACGAGCAGCTCGACACGGTATGTCTGCGGCCGCGCGAGCTCCAGATCGTCGAGGAAGGCCACGGCGGTGAGGCTCGTCTCGCCGTCGGCGGAGTCGGAGCCGTCCACTGTGGCACCTGCAGTGTCGTCGCCGCCGGGCGTGGCGTCGCCGGCATCGGTGCTCGATCCGCCGGCACCGTCCGTACTCTCGCCGACGTCCGCGGGGCCCGACCCGTCGTCGCTGCCGCCCGTGGAGCCTCCGGCGCCCTCTTCGGTGCCGTCGGCCGAGCCGGCGGCCTTCGTGGCCCCTTCGGAATCGAGATCGATCCCGTCGCCCTCCGCTACGCTCCCTGCACCCTCGACTCCGGACTCCACCGCCGCGTCGTCCTCGGTCCCCGCATCGCTCGAGAGCAGTGCCACGCCCATCACGACCGCGATGACGACAGCCGCCGCGACGATCCAGAAGGCGGGCCGCTTCGTCATCTCGCGCAGATCCACGACAGCATCACTCCAGGGACGCACGCCCTTTGGGCATGTTCGCCGGACACGCACAGGAGTATGACGCAACCGCACGAGGGAAGGTCTCCGAGCCGAGCCGGCGCCGGCGCCTCGCGCCGCATCGGCCGGCACGTTAGACTCACCGTGCGGACTGGGAACATTAGACGCGTGGCATCCCGGACACGTCGAGGAGGGCCGATCCATGAGACGGCACATGCTGAAGGCAGGATCCGCGATGGCAGCTGTGGTGGCGCTGACGCTGATCGCGTCGCCCGCCCTGGCCGCCGAGATCCTGCAGGGCGACGACGTGATCGTCTCGTCGAGCGAGGTCATCCAGGACGACGTCTACGCGTTCGGCGGGACGGTGGAGATCGCCGGCACTATCGAAGGAGACCTCGTAGCCACCGGCGGACGCGTCGTCGTGACCGGTGATGTCGAGGGGAGCGTGAACGCCGCCGGGGGCGTCGTCACCATAAGCGGCGACGTGGGGCGCTCCGTGCGCGCTGCGGGCGGGTTCGTCGAGATCACCGGCGTCGTGGCGGACGACGTGTTCGCCGCCGGAGGTCAGCTGAGCCTCGCCTCGACGTCCGAGGTGGGTCGCGACGCGCTCCTCGGCGGCGGGCAGGTCACCGTGAACGGGACGGTCGAGGACGACATGCAGTTGAGTGCCGGCGCCGCTTCGCTCAACGGTGAGGTCGGCGGTGACGTGACGCTCGAGACCGACACGCTCACGGTGGGTCCGAGCGCTTCGGTCGGCGGTGACTTCACGTACCGCAGCCCCGAGGAGGCCGACCTCCCGCCCGCTGTCGTGGAGGGCGATATCGACTGGACGCAGGCCTCCTACCAGGGAGGCGACACCACCGCCGAGAGCTTCAGCGTGCTGGGTGCCATCACCTGGGCGGTGCTCTGGTGGCTGAGGAGCCTGGTCGGCATGGCCGTCTTCGGCGTCGTCTTCGCGCTCATGTTCCCCCACTTCTCCGACCAGGCGGCGGACACCGTGCGGATGCGGCCCTGGCCGAGCCTCTTCGCGGGTCTCGGGATGCTCGTGCTTCCGGGAGCGGTGGCGCTGCTCGTCTTCATCCTGGGCATCATGATGGGTGGCTGGTGGCTGACCTTCATCATCCTCGGGCTCCAGTGGGTCGCCATACTCGCGGGCGTGACGATCAGCGCGGTCTTCGTGGGCCGGTTCGTGCTGCGCGCCTTCGGGAGCGCGCAGCCGCACGCGTTCTGGTCGGTCCTCACGGGTCTCGTGCTCGTCTGGCTCGTGCTGATCGTCCCGGTACTCGGCTGGCTCGTGGTGTCGGTCCTGTCGATCTTCGGGATCGGCGGATTCACGGTCGCACTCTACGAGCGGTGGCGCGCCGGCCCGATCGGGGCAGAGCAGGGTCTGGATCCCGCCGGCCCCCAAGAGCCGGCAGCGTCCGGATACGCCGTGGAGGCGCAGAGCGCCGGCGCGCCGACGGTCGAGACACCGACCGGGGACACCACGCCGCCGTCAGAGGGACCCGCGTAGCGGGGTAGAGGGATCGCGCGGCGAGGGCTAGCCGAGGACCACGAGCGCGTCGGCGACGAGCTCGTACTCCTCGTCCTCGTTGAGGTCGTGCACGAGGATCTTCTCGACCTCGAACTCGCCGCGCACCGCGAGCATGCGCGACTCCGCGAGCAGCTTCACGTCGGAGCGCTTGAGCTCGCTCTTCACATCGTCAGAGACCACCGGCTGCTTGCCGGCCGTCATGAAGACGACCCGGGGAGTGTGCTCTGTGAGTCCGATAGCGAGTCGAGCCGAGTCGTCGCCGCGATCCACGACTATCACCCGCATGTCGGCCAGGTCCGCGGGGTCCGGCGCCGATGTGTAGACGCCCTTCCCCTCGAACTCGTCGATGCCGAGCACGGGGAGCTCACCGGTCGAGCAGCCACTGAGCGCGCTCTCGTCGACCGGCTCGAGCTCGGGCGTGACGCCCTCTCGCCAGTTCTTGATGGCCTCGTGGAGCGCGTCGGCGGCCAGGTTCGAGCAGTGCATCTTCACCGGGGGCAGCCCGTCGAGTGCATCCGCCACGTCACCGCGCGAGACCTTGAGCGCCTCGTCGAGCGTGAGGCCCCTCACGAGCTCGGTGATCATGCTGCTCGTCGCCACGGCCGAGCCGCAACCGAACGTCTGGAAGGCGATGTCGGCGATCCGGTCGTCCTCGACGCGGATGTAGATGTCCATGAGATCGCCGCAGACCGGGTTGCCTACGCGCCCCACGGCGACGTCGTCGCCCTCGAGCGTGCCGACGTTCCTGGGGTTGCGGAAGTGCTCCAGCGTCGTCTCCGAGTACTGTGTCGACTTCATCGTGCGGCTCCTTCGATCGTGTGAGCGACCCGCCTCGTTCGCACGGAGCGGTCGCACAGCCTACTACCCGCCATACAAGGGGGACAACGCCCTCAAACGCGCCACGATCCCCGGCAGCACCTCCATGAGGCGGTCGACGTCCGACGCCTCGTTGAACCTGCCGAACGTGAGCTCCAGCGAACCATGCGCCTCCTCGTGCAGGAGACCGCACGAGATGAGGGTGTGGGACGGCTCGAGCGTCTTGGACGAGCAGGCGGACCCGGTCGAGACGGAGATCCCTTCGTCCTTGAGCGACAACAGGAGCGACTCACCCTCGATGCCCTCGAAGCGGAAGTGCGCGTTGTTCGCCAGCCGCTCGGTGGCGTGCCCGTTCAGGTGCGAGTCGGGTATCTCGCTGAGCACCGACTCGATCGTCCGGTCGCGATACTCGCGGAAGCGGACCACTTCGGCATCCATCACGTCCGCCATGATGCCCGCGGCCACGGCCATGCCGACGATCGACGCCACGTCTTCGGTGCCCGACCGGAGGCCGCGCTCCTGCCCGCCGCCGATCATGAGCGGCGCGAGCCGGGTCCCTTTGCGCACGTAGAGCGCACCGAGCCCCCGGGGGCCATAGAGGTCGTTGCTCGAGAGCGACATGAGGTCCACCGCGACCTCACCGACGTCTATCGGGAGCAACCCCTGGGCGGCGACAGCGTCGGTGTGCAGCGCGATGCCGCTGCCGTCGAGCATCTCGGCGATCTCGCCCATCGGCTGCACGGTCCCGATCTCATCGTTCGCCCAGCCGATGGAGACGAGGATCGTCTCGTCCGTGATGCGTGCTCGGAGCTTCGTCGGAGACACGCGCCCGAACTGGTCGATCGGGACGCGCGTCACCCGGAACCCGTTCTTCTCCAGCCACTTCGCGATGTTGAGCACCGAGATGTGCTCGGGCTCCGAGATCACGACGTGATCGCCTTTGCGCTTGTTGCGCTGGCAGTAGCCGATGATGCCGAGGTTGTTCGACTCCGTCGCGCCGGACGTGAAGACGATCTCGTCGGCCCGGGCGCCGAAGAAGCGAGCCACGCGCTCG
>JAUVQN010000067.1 GCA_030598125.1 Coriobacteriia bacterium
CACGCTCCGGGATCGGTTCGATGTCCTCGTGGCGTCGTTGGCATTGGGTCGCTGCAGGTTCATCTTTCCCCTCCGGTGTCCGTGCTGGGCTAGCTCCTCTGTGGCGAGCGTTCCTCGCATTGTAATCGTCCCGAAACACAATCGAAACATCCGGTATGGAGACTCTGCGTGGCCACCGGACGCCGACCCTGCGGCCAGGATGGCGGCAGACGACAGGAGGACGAGGAGATGACAGAGTTCGACAAGGACTACGTGCTCAAGACGGTGGAGGAGCGCGGGATCCGCTTCATCCGGTTCTGGTTCACCGACGTGCTCGGGTTCCTGAAGTCGTTCGCGATCAGCGACACCGAGCTCGAGACCGCGTTCGAGGAGGGCATGGGCTTCGACGGCTCCTCCATCGAGGGCTTCACCCGTATCCAGGAGTCCGACATGGTGGCGTTCCCGGACGCCTCGACTTTCCAAGTGCTTCCCTGGCGTCCCGACGAGGGTGGCGTCGCCCGGATGTTCTGCGATGTGACGAGCCCTGACGGCACGCCGTTCGACGGCGACCCGCGGTACGCGCTGAAGCGCATGCTCGCCAGGGCGTCCGCCAGGGGCTACACGTACTATGTCGGTCCCGAGCTCGAGTACTTCTACTTCGCGGACAGCTGTGGCTGTGAGGTGCTCGACCAGGGTGGGTACTTCGACCTGACGCCGCTCGACGTGGCGAGCGACCTGCGGCGCGAGACCGTCCTCACCCTCGAGAAGCTCGGTATCCCCGTGGAGTACAGCCACCATGAGGTCGCTCCCTCGCAGCACGAGATCGACCTGCGGTACACGGACGGCCTCAGCATGGCCGACAACGTGATGACGTACCGGCTCACGGTCAAGGAGATCGCGTACCAGAACGGTGTCTACGCCACATTCATGCCGAAGCCGATCCACGGCGAGAACGGCTCCGGGATGCACGTGCATCAGAGCCTCTTCGACGCGGACGGCAACGCGTTCTTCGACGCTGACGACGAGTACCATCTCTCTGCGGTGGCCAAGAGCTACATCGCCGGTCTGCTCAAGTACTCGCCGGAGTTCTGCCTGATCACGAACCAGTGGGTCAACTCGTACAAGCGGCTCGTTCCCGGCTACGAGGCGCCCGTCTACATCACGTGGGCGCGTCAGAACCGCTCCGCGCAGGTGCGCGTGCCGATGTACAAGCCTGGCAAGGAGCAGGCGACGCGCGTCGAGCTCAGGAGCCCGGACCCGGCCGCGAACCCGTACCTCGCGTTCGCCGTCATGCTGGGTGCTGGCCTCAAGGGTATCGACGAAGGTCTCGAGCTCACGCCCGAGGCGACGAACAACATCTTCGAGATGAGCGATGCGGAGCTGGAGGACGCCGGCATCGGCGTGCTTCCCGGCAGTCTCGGGGAGGCGATCAAGGCGTTCGAGGCCTCCGACGCCATGCGCGAGATCCTGGGCGATCACATCTACGAGTACGTGCTCGCCAACAAGAACGCGGAATGGGCAGAGTACCGCTCGCAGGTGAACGCATGGGAGCTCGAGAGCTACCTGTCCGTCCTGTAGCAGCGCACTTCCGCGTGCTGACCTTTGTCCGGCAACGGCGCCGGGCGGCTTTGCCGCCGGGCGCCGCGCTTCTTCTTCCCGCGCGACCGCGCGGACGGCCGTCGCACGGGACGACGCCTGAGACGGAGCGATAGACTGTGCACATGAAGCGTGTGCTCATAGCCGCCGACGACGACCACACCCGCGCGTGGATCCACCGCGCGATGGCCGGCATGGACGTCCACCTCGTGGATGCGAGCGACAGCGAGCTGTCGGAACGGCTCCTCGAGGGGCAGTTCGACCTGGTCGTCGCCGATGCCGGTGCGTCTCCGAACAGCGTCGTGCGCGCGCTGGAGGAGGGCGCGCAGTCGGGGGCGAACGTCAAGGCGATGCTCGTGCTGGAACCGGAGGGGCTCGCCGGGCGGGCGCCGCCCGCCCGGCTCCTGGCCGACTTCATGGTGCGCGGCGGCACGTCGGAGGAGCTCGCTGCCAGGATCCGGTTCCAGCTGTGGCCGGACCAGGAGGTGTCCGACGCCGACCTCATCCGCGTGGACGATCTCGTGCTGAACCTCGCTACGTACCAGGCGTACACAGACGGCGGACCGGTCGACTTCACGTATCAGGAGTACGCCCTCTTCGCGTTCCTCGTGACGCATGCGAACCGCGCGTACAGCCGCGAGCTGCTGCTCTCCCGCGTGTGGGGTTCGGACTACTACGGCGGTGCGCGCACGGTCGACGTCCACGTGCGGCGGATCCGCTCGAAGCTCGGTCCCGAGCTCGCGCGGAGGATGCAGACCGTGCGCGGGGTCGGCTACCTCTGGCAAGGCTGAGGCCTCGCGCCGATCGCGCTACCGGACCGTCCCGACGAAGACGTAGCTCGCACCTCCGAGTCGCGTACACTCCCCGTCGACGCCGTGCTCGCTCATGAACGCGCAGAGCTCGTCCGTCGTGAAGAAGGCTCCCGGCTCCCTGGCGAGTCGCTCGGCCAGCGCGATGAGCTTGATGGCGATCTGCGTGCGGTCGTACTCCATGATGACGACGCCGCCGCCGGGCCGGACGACACGCCGCATCTCGTCCACGGCCGCCGGCTGGTCGCGGAAGTGGTGGAACGCGTCCGAGACGACCACGCCGTCGAAGCGGTCCTCGTCGAAGGGCATCGCGCCGGCGTCGCCCACGAGCGACTCCACCGAGCCGTGCTCCGGCACGTAGGCGAGCATCTCCGGCGTCGTGTCGAGGATCGTGACGCACCAGTCGTACGTGTCCGCAAGCCGCACGGCGAGGCCGCCGGTGCCGCCGCCGAGGTCGAGCAGCGAGCCGCTCCTCTCCACGAACGGTGCGAGCCATCCGCCCACCTGGCCCACGCCCTCGTCGTCCCATCTGTCGCCGTAGCGCTTGAGCAGCGGTGCGCTCCAGTTGAAGAGGCCCATGCATACCCTTCCGCGAGGCGCCGGCCCGTCGCCGGCGCTCGGGTACAATCTTAGTCCGACCGGCCGGGGAGGAGGGCGACGGCGATGCCGGACGAGCGCACCATCGCGATCATCGACGGCAACAGCCTGCTCCACCGGGCGTTCCACGCGCTGCCCACGTCGCTGGCGCTGTCGGACGGACGGCCCACGAACGCGGTGTACGGCTTCCTCACGATGCTGTTCTCGCTCGTGGACAGGCTCGCTCCGGACGGCGTCGTGGCCGCCTTCGACAAGGGAAGGCCGGCGTTCCGCACCGAGGTGCTCGAGCAGTACAAGACCCACAGGCCGCTGACCGATCCGGACCTCAGGGCGCAGTTCCCCATGATCAAGCGGGTGCTCGAGGCGATGGACGTGCCCGTCGTCGAGCTCGAGGGCTGGGAGGGTGACGACCTGCTCGGCACCCTCGCCGAGCGCGCGAAGGACGCAGGCATGCGGGCGCTCCTCATCACCGGGGATCGCGACGCGATGCAGCTCGTGGACGAACGCGTCGCCGTCGTCACGAGTCGGAAGGGGATCACCGAGCTCGTCGTCTACGGCCCCGCCGAGGTGCTGGAGCGCTTCGGTGTCGCACCGGAGCTCATCCCCGACTACCTCGGTCTCAAGGGCGATACGTCCGACAACATCCCGGGCGTACCGGGCATCGGCGAGAAGACGGCCGCCAAACTGATCGCCGAGTACGGTCGGCTCGAAGAGGTCCTCGCGCACGGTGACGAGGTCAAGGGGAAGATGGGGGAGAACCTGCGGGCGCACGCGCAGGACGCGCTCGACAGCCGCACGGTCGCGACGATCCGGCGCGATGTGCCCGTGGAGTGCGACCTCTCCTCCGTGACATGGGGGGAGTGGGACCAGGGCCGGATCCTCGACGTGCTGAGGGAGTTCGAGTTCACGTCGCTCATGCCACGGGTGAACGCGGCGGCGGTGCCCACCGCCGACGGTGAGGAGGCTACCGGCGTACGCGAGCGGCTGCCGGTGCTCGCGGGTCCCGACGCGACGGCACGCGCCGCCGAGGTGGCGGCCGATCCGCCGTCCGGCTGGGTCGGCGTGGCGACCGAGGCCGCGGCGGGTGCGTGTCTCATACCCTCTCGGGAGTGCGCGATCGCGACGGGTGCCGAGGTACTTGTCGTGGAGAGCGGCCGGAGCCGAGAGGTGCTTGCGGGCCTCGTCGATTCCGCACGTATCGCATCCGGTGACGTCAAGGCCGTGCTCGACGCCGCGTGCTCCGACGAGCCCTCCGCGGACGAGCCGTTGGATCGGGCGGACGCCGAGCGGCTCTTCGACTGTACGGTCGCCGCGTACCTCCTCCACTCCGGGCGGCGTGCGTACGACCTGCAGATGATCGCCGGAGAGCAGCTGGGGACGACGCTCGGCATCCGCGAGGACGAAGGGGACCGGTTGGCCGCCGATGCACAGACGTCGGCGGAGCTCGTCGGCGTGTTGCGCGAGTCCCTCGAGGCGGACGCTTCCATCGGTGTCTTCGAATCCTGCGAGATGCCGCTCATCCCGGTGCTCTCGAGGATGGAGCGGGTCGGCGTCGCGATCGACGTGGCCGCGCTCGCGATGCTCGCGGACGACATGGAGGCCCGCATCGGAGCGCTCAAGACGGAGATATTCGATCTGGCCGGCATGGAGTTCGTCATCGATTCGCCCAAACAGCTCGGCGCGGTGATCTTCGAGACGCTCGGCCTGCCGACGGGCAAGCGCACCAAGACCGGCTTCTCGACCGACTCGACCGTGCTGGGGCCGCTCGCCGAGGAGTACCCGATCGCCGGCAAGGTGCTGGAGTACCGGGAGCTTGCCAAGCTGAAGTCCACCTACGTGGACGCGTTGCCGCGGCTGCTCGGCCCCGACAGGCGGCTGCACACCACGTTCAACCAGACGGTCGCTGCGACCGGCAGGCTCTCCTCATCGAATCCGAACCTGCAGAACATCCCTGTCCGCACGGAGCTCGGCCGACGCATCCGCGCGGCGTTCGTCCCGGGTGAGGGCTACGATCTGATCGTCTCGGCGGACTACTCGCAGATCGAGTTGAGGATCCTCGCGCATCTCTCCGAGGACGAGGGGCTCATCGAGGCGTTCACGGACGGCACCGACTTCCACGCGTCGACCGCCGCGCGCGTCTTCGGTATCGCGCCCGAGGACGTCACACGCGGACTCAGGAGTCGTGCGAAGGCGACCAACTTCGGGATCGTCTACGGTATCTCAGCGCACGGACTCTCGGCCCAGCTCGGTGTCGAACACGAGGATGCCCAGGAACTCATCGACCGCTACTTCGCCGCGTATCCGGGTGTCCGCGCGTACCTCGATCGCACCATCGAGGATGCGCGCCGCGACGGCTATGCCGTCACGATGATGGGTCGTCGGCGTCGGATCCCGGAGCTCGCGTCGAGCAACCACAACACGCGTTCGTTCGGCGAGCGCACGGCGATGAACCACCCCATGCAGGGAACCGCGTCCGACATCATGAAGCTCGCGATGATCGAAGCGGACCGGCGGCTGCGCGAGGAGGGGCTTGCCAGCCGGATGCTCCTGCAGGTCCACGACGAGCTCGTCTTCGAGGCTGCGGCGGACGAGCTCGAGGCGCTCACCCGGCTCGCGGTCGAGGCGATGTCGGGCGTGGTGGAACTCGGCGTGCCGCTCGCCGTGGAGGTGTCGTCGGGCCCCGACTGGGCCGCAGCCAAGTAGCTACTCGGCTGAGATCACCGTCACGCCCACGAACGTGGTGCTGTCCTCCTCGTTGATCGCCACCGTGCCGTTCCGATCGTCCTTGCTGACGACCATGGAGACCGAGCGCTGGCCACCGTCGCTCGAATCCGCGGAGAAGTCCTCGGTCCAGCCCTCGGATTGCAGTTCGGCCTGGTAGTAGGAGCCCACGTCGTCGGCGCTGTCGGCCGTTTCGATCGTCACCGTCATCGACATGCCCTCGGGCGTCGAGAAGGAGCTCGAACCGGTGATCGTCCCGTCGTAGACCGGCATGTCGGACGGCCAGCCCTCCGGGAGATCGGAGCCTTCCCCGCCCTCGATCGTGACGGCGCCATCCTCCGTCTCGATCGTGACGCTCCCGCCGTCCTCCTCGATGTCGATCTCGCCGCCGGTCGCGCCCTCGATGATCTCCTCGGCCACCCGCTCGGAGGCCTCGTCGGACGCGCGGTTGAGCAGCGGGCAGCAGCCTGTGGCGGTCGAAACCAGGAGCGCCGCGACCGCGACGAGCGCCAGGATCTTGAGTGTCTTGACCATGGTGTGAGCCTCCTCAGTCGCCGTCGGCGCATCCGTCCCGACGCGCACCGTCGTCCTGAGCATACCCGATGGTCGTGGAGTGCAGACGGCGAGCGCGAGAGCGTGCACGGACCGGCGCCGCCACCCCGCGATATGCCCGGTGGCGTTGCCTGACAGGGGCAGGTGGGTGGTGTACCATTCATCTTTGGCTCGCGGGGCGGTTCGCGCGGCTAGCCGGGACACTGTCCGGAAGGAACCGGGAGAACAAGTGAGCGAGAACATCGACATCATCATCGAGGAAAGTGAGTACACCGACGATGAGCTGCACGCGCTCATCGACGGTACGATCACCGAGTTCGACGAGGGCGATCTCGTCAACGGGATGATCGTGAAGGTCGAGCGTGACGAGGTCCTCGTCGACATCGGCTACAAGTCGGAAGGCGTGATCCCCTCGCGCGAGCTGTCCATCCGCAAGGACGTGGACGCCGGCGAGCTCGTCTCGACGGGCGACGAGGTCGAGGCCCTCGTGCTCCAGAAGGAGGACAAGGACGGCCGTCTGATCCTCTCCAAGAAGCGCGCCGAGTACGAGCGTGCCTGGGTGGATATCGAAGAGAAGTTCAACGACGGCGTGACCGTCGACGGCGAGATCATCGAGGTCGTCAAGGGCGGCCTCATCCTGGACATCGGCCTCCGCGGCTTCCTGCCCGCGTCGCTCGTGGACCTCCGCCGCGTGAAGGACCTGTCGGTGTACCTCGGCGACAAGCTCGAGTGCCGCGTCATCGAGATGGACCGGAACCGAAACAACGTCGTGCTCTCGCGTCGCGTCGTCCTCGAGGAGGGCCGCAAGGCCGAGCGCCAGGAGATCCTCTCGACGCTCACCAAGGGTCAGATCCTGCCCGGCCAGGTCTCTTCGATCGTGGACCTCGGCGCCTTCGTGGATCTCGGCGGCATCGACGGGCTCGTGCACATCTCGGAACTCTCGTGGAACCACGTGAACCACCCCTCCGAGGTCGTCTCGGTCGGCGACGATGTCGAGGTGCAGGTGCTCGACGTCGACCTGGATCGCGAGCGCATATCGCTGGGTCTCAAGCAGACCCAGGATGACCCATGGAAGGAGCTCGTCCAGGCCTACGCCGTGGACGAGATCTTCGAGGGCCGGGTCACGAAGATCGTCCCGTTCGGAGCCTTCGTCGAGCTGGGCAAGGGCGTCGAGGGCCTCGTGCACATCTCCGAGATGGCGCAAGGTCACGTCGACAAGGCAGAGGACATGGTGTCCGTGGGCGATCTCGTCCAGGTGAAGGTCATGGACGTGGAGCTCGACCGCAGGCGCATCTCGCTCTCCATGTGCGCCGCTGCGGAGGAACTGGGCATCGAGCTGGAGGCGCCGCCTCCCGCCGAGAGCCCCGATGAGCTGCTCGAGGACGCGGAAGCCGCTGATGAACTGGCTGAGGCCGCGGAAGAGCTAGCTGAGGTGGC
>JAUVQN010000140.1 GCA_030598125.1 Coriobacteriia bacterium
TCACGCGGACGACGTCCGAGACGGACATCACGGTCGTGCTCGACCTGGACGGTACGGGGCGGGCGGACGCCGAGACGGGCGTGCCCTTCTTCGACCACATGCTCGACGCACTCGGACGACATGCGCTGCTGGACCTGAGCGTGCGCGCGTCGGGCGATGTCGATGTCGACGCGCACCACACCGTCGAGGACGTCGGCATCTGCGTCGGCCAGGCGATCTCCGAGGCGCTCGGGGAGCGGAGCGGCATCCGGCGCTTCGGTACGGCGGTGGTGCCGATGGACGAAGCGCTCGTGCTCTGCGCTCTCGATGTGTCCGGCCGCGGTCACCTGAGCTACGACGTGGACGTCCCCATCGAGGTCGTCGGGACCTTCGACACGACGCTCGCCAAGGAGTTCATGGTCGCCGTGGCCACCAACGCGGGCATCACGGTGCACCTCAAGGGGCTCGCCGGCGAGAACGCGCACCACATCATAGAGGCGGCCTTCAAGGCCTTCGCCCGCGCCCTCTACGAGGCCGTGTCGCTCGATCCTCGCGTGGCCGACGTGCCCTCGACGAAGGGCGAGCTGTGAGAAGCGCCGTGCGAGGAGCATCGGGTCGCGCTGGGAGCGCGCAGTGATCGCGATCGTCGACTACGGCATGGGCAACCTCAGGAGCGCCGAGAAGGGCTTCGAGAAGGCCGGCGTCGAGGGCGTCTTCGTCACGCCCGACACGGAGCGGGTGCGCGAGGCCGACGGCATCGTGCTCCCCGGCGTGGGCGCCTTCCGCGACGCGATGGCAGATCTCGAGCGGACCGGCATGCGCGAGGTGGTGGTCGAGCGGGTCGCAGCGGGCGTCCCGCTGCTCGGGATCTGTCTCGGCATGCAGCTGCTGGGCTCGATGAGCTTCGAGAACGGCGAGCACGAGGGCCTCGGGCTCATCCCCGGCGTGTGCGAGCGGCTCCCCTCGAACGTGAAGGTGCCACACATGGGATGGAACACGGTGGCGTATCCGCAGGCGAGCCCGCTCTTCGAGGGCGTGGAAGAGGAATCGGCCTTCTACTTCGTGCACTCCTACCACCTGAGACCCGAGTCCGCGGCCGACGTCATCGGACGGACCGAGTACGGGGTACCCTTCGCGAGCGCCGTGGCGAAGGACCACGTCTACGGGGTGCAGTTCCATCCCGAGAAATCGTCGGAGATGGGTCTCAGGATCCTTGCCGACTACGGCCGTATCGTGCACGGGCGGGAGGCGTCATGATCATCTATCCGGCGATCGACATCCTCGACGGCAAGGTCGTCAGACTCCGGCAGGGGAGGCTGGACGCCGTCAAGGTCTCCAACGACTCCCCGTCGGACCAGGCGCGCCGCTGGCAGGAGCTGGGCGCCGAGTGGATCCACATCGTGGACCTGGACGGCGCGGTGCTCGGCGAGCCGTAGAACCTCGCGCGCATCTCCGAGATCACGGACGCGGTCGACGTGCCTATCCAGTGCGGCGGTGGTGTGCGCACGCGCGGATCGCTCGACGCCCTGGTGGACGTGGGCGTGGAACGCGTCGTGCTCGGGACCACGATCATCACCGAGCCGGAGTTCGTCTCACAGGCGTGCGCCGACTACGGTGATCGCATCGTCGCGGGCGTGGACGCGCGCGACGGTAAGGTCGCCATCGAGGGCTGGAAGAAGGGTACGGAGTCCGGCATCTTCGAGATCATCCAGGCGCTCACGGTGCTGGGCCACAAGCGACTCGTCTACACGGACATCGCGCTGGACGGCATGCGGACCGGCATCAACTACGGCGCCTACCGAGTCATCGCCGAGAAGTTCGACATGTCCGTCATCGCCTCGGGCGGCGTGGCCTCGCTGCAGGACATCGTCGATCTGGCGGCGATCGGCGGCAACCTCGAGGGCGTCATCGTAGGCAGCGCGCTCTACGAGGAGCTGTTCACGCTGCCGGAGGCGATCGAGGCCGGGGAAGGGCGCGTAGGGCACCTCGATGCTCAGTAGGCGCGTCATACCCTGTCTGGACGTGGATCGGGGCCGTGTCGTCAAGGGCGTCCGCTTCGTCGAGATCCGCGACGCGGGCGATCCGGTCGAGCTCGCCGCGTTCTACGACGCCGAAGGGGCCGACGAGCTCGTGTTCCTCGACATCACCGCCTCCCACGAGGAGCGTGGCGTGATGCTCGAGGTAGCTCGGCACACCGCCGAAGAGGTCTTCATCCCCTACACGGTCGGTGGAGGCATGCGCTCGGCCGAAGACATCCGCGAGATGCTGGCGGCCGGCTCGGACAAGATCTCACTCAACTCCGCGGCCGTGCGCGACCCCGAGCTCGTGCGGCGCACGTCGGCCATCTACGGCTCGCAGTGCATCGTCGTCGCCGTGGACGCGAAGAAGGTCGCGGGGCGCGACAGGTGGGAGGTCTTCATCAACGGGGGCCGCATCAACACCGAGACGGACGCGATCGAGTGGATACGCGAGGTCGAGCGGCTCGGGGCGGGGGAGATCCTGCTCACGTCCATGGACCGCGACGGCACCAACATCGGCTTCGACCTCCCGCTCACGGCGGCGGGGACGAGCGCCGCCAACATACCCGTCATCGCGTCGGGAGGGGCGGGGGAGCTGGAGCACTTCGCGGAAGTGGTCGTCGAAGCGGACGCGGACGCCGTGCTGGCCGCCTCGACGCTCCACTACGGCAAGCTCACCGTCCGCGACATCAAGGAGCACATGGCGTCGCACGGCATCCCCGTGCGGCTCTAGGAAGCCAGGCCGTCCGAGCGCGGGCGGCGCATCGCGCGCGAGACGCGCGAGGAAGGAGGCGGCCGTGGCGCTGCCGGAGCTCAAGTACGACGAGAAGGGCCTCATCCCGACCGTCGTCCAGCAGCACGACACGGGCGAGGTGCTGATGGTGGCGTGGATGAACGAGACCGCCGTCGCCAAGACGCTCGAGACGGGCAAGACGTGGTTCTGGAGCCGCTCGCGTCAGCAGTACTGGATGAAGGGGGAGACGTCGGGCAACACGCAGGACGTGCTCCAGGTCCTCTACGACTGCGACGCCGACACGCTGCTGGTGAAGGTGGACCAGAAGGGCGTGGCGTGCCACACGGGCGAGCGGAGCTGCTTCTACCGCGAGCTCGACCTCGCCGCCGGCGGGGATGCCGAGCAGGCGAGCGACGACTCGTGAGCGACGCGTCCTCCATCGGACCGACGCTCGACGGGCTCTTCTCCGTCCTCGAGGCGCGCGGACGGGAGCTGCCGGAGGGCTCCTACACGACGGCGCTCCTCTCGGGTCCCCAAGAGAAGCTGCTCAAGAAGATCGCCGAGGAGGCGGGGGAGGTCATCATCGCGGCGCGCGACTGCGATTCGGGGAGCGGCGACGTGGCCGCGCTGCGCTACGAGATCGCCGATCTCGTCTACCACCTCCTCGTCGTGTTGGTGCGGGAAGGTCTCACGCTCGACGACCTAGCTGCCGAACTGGACTCCAGGAGGAAGTAGGGACGCGTCCGTGGTTTCGTCCGGTCTCGGA
>JAUVQN010000159.1 GCA_030598125.1 Coriobacteriia bacterium
GACGTCGTTCAACAGCAGAGTGCGCTCGGGCGGCAGACCGGCCTCGACGAGATCGTCCGCGCCGACCTCGTTCGGCGGCGGCCAGTTCGTCATCCGCGCCGAGGAGTCCGCGACCGGCCCGGCGAACGCTGCCGCCGCACCGGCGAGGACGTCGTCCGGGCCGAGGAGGCCCGCGACCTCCGATACGAACCCCAGGACGGCCCTCTTGGAGCCGCCGTGCCGCCGGAGGATCTCCCTCGCGCCCGGGAACTCCGCGACCGAGCCTTCGGCGAGGCGCTTCACGAGCGCCCGCACGTTGGTGCCGCCCACATCGAACGCCATCACGACCCGCACGTCGCGCCTCCCGTCACCGTTCCCTGCAGAGTGGGTACCCACGTGCGGCCACCGCTACGCGAGCACGTACGCGCCCGGCCGCCGGGACCGCCCGCACCGGACGGCGTCGAGTATCCTTGGACCGTGACCACGATAGGCGACTACGGCTTCCTGTCCGACTGTCAGACGGCCGCTCTCGTCACGACGGGTGGGTCGGTCGACTGGCTCTGCCTGCCGCGCTTCGACTCCCCCGCCGTCTTCGCGCGGATGTTGGGCGAGAACGCCGGTCACTGGGCAATCCACCCGGTCGGGGAACACGGATCCGAGCGCGCCTACGCCGACGGGACGCTCGTACTCCGCACATACTTCCGCACGAGTGGCGGGGAGGCCGAGCTCACCGACGCCCTCGTCTTCGACGCCGGCGCCCGCGGTCACGACATCGGTCTCGAGGTGCCGCTCGTGCTCGCCCGCGTGGTCCGAGGCATCCGGGGCGACGTCGAGCTCGCCATGGACTTCGCGCCGCGTCTCGAGTACGGGCTCGTCCGCCCCCGCGTCACGGCGGAGGAACGATGCGTATGGGCGCGTGGCGGGCCGGTGGAGCTCCGCCTCACCTCCGACGTCGGACTCGACCCTTCCTCCGAAGGGGCCACGGCTCGATTCATCGTGCGAGAAGGAGAGACGATCGCCTTCGCACTGGCCTACCGTGACCCGTATGCGGGCGGTGACTTCGCCGACGTCGACCCCGCGACCGCTCTCGAAGACACGATCGACGCGTGGACGTCGTGGGGAGCGCTGCACACCGACTACGAGGGGATCTACCCGGACGAGGTCCGGCTGTCCGCGCGCGTGCTGCAGGGCCTCACCTACCAGCCCTCAGGCGCCCTGGTCGAAGCGGCGACGACGTCGCTGCCGGAAGTGCTCGGCGGCGACGCCAACTGGGACTACCGCTTCACGTGGCTCAGGGACGCGAGCCTGACGCTGAGGGCCCAGTGGGTCGCGGCATGCCCGGACGAGCCGGAGCGCTTCTTCCGCTGGCTCGAGCAGACCGGCATGCGGGACGGCCCACACCGCTACCAGATCATGTACGGGCTGCGTGGCGAGAACGACCTGAGCGAACGCGTGCTCGAGTACCTCGAGGGCTTCGGCGGGAGCGCCCCGGTGCGCATCGGCAACGAGGCGTGGCGGCAGGAACAGCTCGATGTGATGGGCGAGGTGCTCGACGCCGCGCACCTGCTGCGAGACATCATCGGGGGGTTCTCGCCCGCCACGCAGCGACTCCTCGTCGCGCTCGCCGACGAGGCCGCGGAACGATGGCGGCTGCCCGACGCCGGGATGTGGGAGGCGCGCGACAGGAACCGCCACTACCTGTCGTCGAAGGTCATGTGTTGGGTGGCGCTCGACCGCGCGTTGGCGCTGGCCGACCGGATCGGCGCGGCGGACCGGATCACGACTTGGACGCGGGAGCGCGAGGCGATCCGGACTGCGGTGCTCCACGAGGGATGGCACGACGGGGCGAAGGCGTTCACCGGCGCCTTCGGCTCGGACCACCTGGACGCCTCCGTGCTCCTCATGCCGCTCGTGGGCTTCCTGGATGCGAAGGACGCACGCATGCGAGCGACCATCGACGCGATCGACGAGCGACTCGGAGTGGACGGCCTCGTGCGTCGGTGGCCCGAGGAGCCGAACGGGTTCGTGATCTGCAGCTACTGGCTGGCCGAGTGTCTCGCGCGCGCCGGCGAGCGCGAACGGGCGAGAGAGCGCTTCGACGCCGTCACCGCGTGCGCGAACGACCTCGGCCTGCTCTCGGAGATGGTCGACGTCGGCTCC
>JAUVQN010000051.1 GCA_030598125.1 Coriobacteriia bacterium
CCGGCAGGTCCTTGAAGACGGTCGGATGCCACAGCTCGCAGAACTCAGCTCGGGTGGGCCCGACGGCTACGAGATCGAGTTCGGAGAGGGCCTGCTGGCATGGGTTCGGCTCGACGAGCACGATCTCGATATCGTCCGCGTGCGACCGGCCCAGCTTCCGGCCGAGCGCCACCGCACACGTCGTACCCGCGTACCCGCCGCCCACGATGACGACGCGCCGCGCTCCGTTCTCATATCCGCTCAAGAGTACGGTCCCCTCACCGGACTGCCGCTCGCCCGCCGCAGATTAACGCAGCCGAGCCGTGGAATAAAGAACTAGCGGCACACGCGCCGCGCTGCCGATGATCTTGGAGGCCACATGGACGTCACGCTCTACGCACTATCGACGTGTCCGTACTGTCGCATGACGAAGAAGTTCCTCGACAAGAACGAGGTCGAGTACGAGCTGGTCGAGGTCGACCTGCTCGAGGGCGACGAGAAGACCGACGCGGTCGCCACGGTCAAGGAGCTCAGCGGGGGCACGTCCTTCCCGGTCCTGAAGGCCGGCGATGAGATCGTCGTGGGCTTCAACAAGCCCAAGCTCAAGGCGCTGCTGGACCTGTGAGCGCGGCTGACGAGCGTCCCGTGAGACGTAGGTTCGAAGACGGCACGACGATCGAGGACCTCAGGACCTACATGGCCCCGTTCGTCGCGACACTCGGCTTCCGTTTCAACGACGACGAGGAGTTCGTCGAAGAGGTCCTGGAGAGCGAACTCGAGATACTGGACCGCGACGGCGATGTCTTCTGCCCCTGTCGCGTGCGCACCGGCGATCCCAAAGAGGACGTCAAGATCGTCTGCCCGTGCATCCCCTTCTATCTGGACCAGTTCAGCGCCATGCGGAAGTGCTGGTGTGGCCTCTTCGTGAGGATCGACGTCGAGGACGGCTCGAAGCTCCACGGCGTCATCGAGGTGCCGGAAGGACCCGTCGAGGTCCGCGTAGTGGCCGTCGAAGATCTCGCCGACGGGCAGGGCAGGGTCGTGACCGTCGGCAAGAAGAAGCTCGCGCTCTTCCGCGCGGATGGGGAGTTCTACTGTCTCGCCAACGTGTGCAAGCACTGGGGCGCGCCGCTCGGCGAAGGCTACCTCGACGGCTACTTCGCGATGTGCCCCTGGCACGGCTGGCGGTTCGACGTGCGCGACGGCACGACCGACCATCCCGATGCTGACGTCCGCGTGTACGAGGTGACCGTGCGGCACGGCGAGGTCTTCGTCACTGTGTAGCGGACGGCGCTGACGTCCTCTAGCCGACGCCCGTCCCCGTGCCGCTCGCGTCTGTGCCCTCGTCGTCACCGAGCTCGAGCGTGTCGGCGATCGACGTCCCCGTGAACAGCTCGGCGATGCCACCGATCGAGCTCATGATCCCGCTGACCTCCATCGGCAGGAAGACCTTGCTCGCGCGGCCGTTCGCGATCGCGACGAGCGATTCGAGATATCTGACGGCGATGAGGTCGTTGGTGGGGTCACCCTCGTGGATCGCGCCGAAGACGTTGATGATGGCTCGCGCCTCACCCTCGGCGACAGCGACGAGCTGGTACTTCTCCGCGTCGGCGACCTCCTTGATCGCCCGCGCCTGGCCCTCGGCCTCGAGGATGGCGGACTGCTTCTCTCCCTCCGCCCTGGTGACCGCCGCTTGCTTGTCGCCCTCCGCTACGAGGATGATGGCGCGCCGGTCGCGCTCGGCCTTCATCTGCCGGTGCATCGCCTCGGTGACGTCGACAGGCGGCTCGATCCTCTGCAGCTCCACGCGGACCACGCGTACACCCCACGTGTCCGTGGCGTCGTCGAGGATCTGCCTGAGCGCCGCGTTGATCTTCTCGCGGCTCGTCAGCGACTCGTCGAGCTGCATCTCGCCGATGACGTTGCGCAGGTTCGTCTGCGCGAGCTTCGTGGCGGCGATGTAGAAGTTGGCCACGTTGTAGACGAGCTTCACGGGGTCAGTCGCCTCGTAGTAGCCGACGGCGTCCACGGTCACGACGACGGTGTCCTTCGTGATGACCTCCTGCGGCGGCACGTCCACGACGTTCTCGCGCATGTCCACCTTCGTCAGCTTGTCGACGACGGGGACGATGAAGTGCAGGCCGGAGTCGAGGATGCGCTGGAACTTGCCGAACCGCTCGACCAGACCCTTCTGGTACGGGCGCACGATCTTGATGCCCGCGAGCGCCCACACGAACAGGAAGAAGAAAATCAGGAGCCCTAGCAGCGACAGTCCCAAGATCTCCATCTCGAAGCGTCCCCCTCGTTCTCGTCCTACTCGGTGCCCTGATCCTCGACGGGTCGCACGATCACGCGCGGGCCCTCGACCTTGTCCACGACGACCTTCGTGCCGGGAGACAGCGGCTTCCTCTCCTCGGTCTCGGCGCGCCACTCCTCGGTGCCGATCATGGCCATCCCGACCGAGGTGTCGGGGTTCTGCGGCTGGATCATGACGCCGGACTTGCCCAGCAGTCGGTCGCCTGCGACCCGTTCGGGCGGCTCGTGGGTGATCCTTTCGGCGAAGCGCCTGAGGAGGACGAGCGCGACGCCGGAGACGACGATGAACGCGCCCCACTGCCAGACGACCGCGTACGCTCCGCCGACGTCGAAGAACGCGAGGACCGCCGCCACGCCGGCCCCGATCCCGAACGGCAGCATGAAGAAGCCGGCCGTGAAGATCTCGAGCACGATGAGGATGACGGCGAGTATCGCCCAGAACCAGAACCAGAGCTCGGGCACGCGGACCAGCCTCCTGTCGAGCTGACGGGCACCTTCGGCGCTCCCCGGCGCCGGGGTCGTGCCCACAGTATGTACCGGGCCCCACGGTGCGCCTAGTCAGTCGCCCCGCCTACCGCCCGCTGTCTTCGCCGGCCCGCTCGAGGGCGAGCAGGGCCTTCTCCCGCACGCTCGACGCTTCGCGCTCGATCGCACCCGTGTCGAGCGCCGCGCTGCCGTGGCGGATACGCCACTCGCCACCGCTCATCACGGCCTCCACTGCGCTCGTGCCCGCCGTCTCGACGAGCGCCTCCTCGGGCCGTTCGGTCGGGCCGATGCGCACGGCCGCCAGGTCGGCGCGCAAGCCCTGCTCGAGGCGGCCTCGGTCATCGTCGAGGCCGAGGACGCCGGCGCCGCCGCTCGTGACGAGGGCCAGCACGCTCGCCGCCGTGAGTCCGGAGTGGAGTCGCATCAGCGCGCGGGCCTCTTCGAAGAGATCGAGGTCCTCGTTGCTCGCGGCAGAGTCGGTCCCCAGCGCGAGCGCGACGCCGGCCTCCTCGAGCTGGTCCATGGGCGCTACCCCTACCTTGAGGAAGTCGTTCGACCGAGGACAGAGCACGACGGCCGTGTGCCGTCTGGCCAGCGTCGCGATGTCCTCCGCGTCGAGTCTGACGCCGTGCACCGCGATCGCGTGGTCGAGCACGCCGAGGCGATCGAGGTAGGCGACGGTGCTGGAGTGCGGCGTGACGAAGTCGTCCGCCAGCCGGGTCGCCAGCCGGCGCAAGGGCCCTTCGCCTCGATGGACGAGATCGTCCTCGGCCTGGGACTCGGCCACGTGCATGCAGAAGGGGACGGCGCGCTCGTCGGCGACGCGGCGAGCCGCCCGGATGAGCTCCGGTCCCGAGCTGTACACCGCGTGCGGGCTGATCCCGGGAGTCGCGTCGGGAGGCGTGGCGCCCGGGTGCGGGAAGCCGGCGTCTTCGAGATATGCGTCGAGTTCGGAGGCCCTGAGGCCCAGAACCTCCCAGAAGAAGACCCCGCCGAGACCGAGTCCTTCCGCCGCTCTCATCGAGACGGCCCCGTACGCGATGTCCCCTACAGTCGTGACGCCGCAGGCGAGGGAGCGAGCCGCGCCGAGGCGTGCCGAGGCTTCGATGTCGGAAGGCTGGAGTGCGCGGATCCCGCCGGCCAGACGACCCAGCCAGGCGGTGAACTCGTCGGGCCCGAGCAGGCCGCCGAAAGCCGTGAGCGCGAGGTGGGTGTGTGCGTTGACGAGCCCGGGCATGAGCGCACAGCCGTCGAAGTCCGAGCGCTCGACGGACACCGCCTCGCGCTCCAGCTCGATCGCCGGTCCGACGCGCGCGATGCGCTCGCCGTCCACCAGTACCGCGCCGCGCCGCATGGGCGGGCCTGAGATCGGCAGCACCCAGTCGGCGGTCACGAGCCGCATGTCACGACCTGTCGTCGGGGATGTCGAGGAGGGACGGCTCCCGCAACGCACCGCACCCGCACGGGGCGGCGAGGTCGGTCTCGCTCAGCACGTCGAGTACACAGCGGGACATCCTCTCCGACTCGTCGAAGAAGATGTCCGTGAGCTCTCCGTGCTCCCACTCCTTCACGACGCCCTCGGCGTAGTTCACGACGAGGTAGATGCCCGCGTAGCAGGCGCCGATGTCGCGGGCGAGGAAGACCTCGGGCGCGAAGGACTGCCCGACCACGTCCGCGCCGGTGCGAGCGATGTGCTCGACCTCGGCGACCGATTCGAAGCGGGGACCGTCCGTCACCGCGTACACGCCTCGTCCGAAGACGCGCGGGAAGGCCGCGGCCGCCGTCTCGAGGAGCCCGTCGCGCAGCACCGGGCAGACGGGATCGCGCATGATGAGCAGGTGGTCGCCACGCACGTAGATGTCCTGTCGCGCCGAGAGATCGAGGAAGTCGTCGGGGACGATCACGTCGCGGGGGTCGAGCAGGCGATTCACGCTGCCGACGCCGCCGTCGGCGAGCACCTTCCGCACGCCGGCCCGATGGAGGACCCAGAAGACCTGCAGGCTCGCGTCCGCGCGACGCACGCCGCGACGCCAGCCGTGCATCCGCACCGCGAGCGCCTCCCGCGGTCCGTGCGGCCCGTCGATCCGGAAGTGCGTGAAGAGGGGGGAGGGGCCGAACGGCGTGTCCCACTCGAGCCCTTCGGCGAGTACTTCGACGCGATCGTCTTCGAGGCCCGCCGGGAACTCGAAGGAGAGCGTGCCGCTCCCGCCACACACCCCGAAGTCGGCCTGAGGGATGTTCTGCTCCGTCATTGGGTACCTCCTTCTTCGAGAGCGTACCCGATTCGAGAGCACGCCCGACCGAGGGGGCGGTACCCGTGAGCCCGACCGAGCGGAGAGAAGCGACGGCGGACGCGCGGTCGGCAGGCGCCGGCTGGAAGCTGCGCGTGCTCAGGCCGGAGGATGGGGGGAGCTCCAGGCCCTCTTCGAGCGATGTCCGGACTACTTCGAGAGCGTACAGGGTGCTCCTCCGGGTACGTCCGAAGCGCAGAGCGCGTTCAGCGCGCTGCCGGACGGCGCGACGTACGAGGAGAAGGACCCCCTCGGTCTGTTCTCCGACGGCGAACGGCTCGTCGGGGTCGTCGACGCGGTCCGCGGCTGGCCGGACGCGGGTACCGTGATGCGGGGGATGCTGCTCCTCGACCCGGCGTCGCGTGGGACCGGCATCGGTTCCGAGGTGCTCGGGTCGCTCTTGCGGCTCTGGAGGGCACGGGGTTTCGCGTGCGTCAGGGTCGGCGTCGCCGCGGGCTGCGAGCGGGCGCTCGGCTTCTGGCGTTCCCGCGGGTTCGCGGAGTCGGAGCGCGTCGAGCGGGCGCGCACCGCCGGCGGCGAGATCGTCGTGTTGACGCGGGAGCTGTAGTCCGACGGACCGCTACGCGAGCCGTTCCACCTCACGGTAGAGTGTGTCCCGCCGCACGGGCACGAAGCCCGCGTCGATGATGAGCCGCGCGAGCTCTTCCTTCGCGAGCATGAAGCGCGTGCCGGCGGCCGCGACCACGTTCTCCTCGATCATCGTCGAGCCCATGTCGTTCGCGCCGAATGCGATCGCGAGCTGGCCCACCTTCGCACCCTGCGTGACCCAGGAAGCCTGCACGTTCTCCACGTTGTCGAGGTAGAGGCGGGAGACGGCGAGCGTGCGCAGGTAGTCCCAGCCCGAGGTGGTCTCCCCGCCGAGCTCCGTGTTTCCCGGCTGGTACGACCAGGGGATGAACGCGCGGAATCCGACCCTGCCCTCAGCCGCTGCCTTCTCCTGGAGCAGCCGCACCCGCTCGAGATGCTCTATCCGCTCGTCCAGCGTCTCTATACCGCCGAACATCATCGTCGCGGTCGTGGAGATGTCGAGCTCGTGCGCCTCGCGCATGACCGCGAGCCACTCCTCCGCGCTGGCTTTGTGGGGGGAGACGCGTCCGCGCACCCGGTCCACGAGGATCTCGGCGCCTCCTCCGGGGAGCGAGTCGAGACCGGCCTCGCTCAGACGCTCCAGCACCTCGCGGGTGGGGATGGCGGACACCTTCGCGATGTGGACGATCTCGGGCGGCCCGAAGCCGTGCACGTGGATGGGGTTGCGGTCCTTCACGTCGCGCAGGAGCTCCTCGTACCATTCGATCCCGAGGTCGGGGTGGAGCCCGCCTTGGAGCAGGATCGCCGTGCCCCCGAGCTCGAGCGTCTCCTCGACCTTCGCATGCAGGTCCGCGGCGTCGAGCACCCAGCCCTCGGGGTCGTCCGCGTCGCGATAGAAGGCGCAGAAGCGGCACTTGGAGACGCAGATGTTCGTGTAGTTCACGTTGCGGTCGACGATGAACGTGATCTCGCCGCCGCGGTGGAGGCACGTCCGCGCAATGCCCGCAGCGGCGCCGAGATCGAGGAGGGCTGCGGAGTCGAGGAGGAGCACGCCTTCCTCGGGCGTGAGCCGGTGCTCGCCCGCTGCGGCGGCGAGCGCGAGCTCACGCGCCTCGGACCGGACGTCCATCGCTTAGGCCACCGTTGTGAAGGTGAGCTCGGGGACGCGTTGGAGCTGGCCGATCGCGTGGGCCTCCTCGAGGTAGCGTCCGAGGCCGTCGCGGTAGCGCGAGCCGAAGTCGAAGCGCAGCGCGTCGAAGTAGGAGCGGAAGAACGTCACCGGGAACGGCTCCCACCTCGCAGCGTACTCGCTGATCGCCTCGAGGTGCTCGTGCGTGTAGCGGTTGCTCTGGTTGAGTGCCCAGTCCACGCGCTCGAGCTCGCCGGGGCTCCGCTCCGCGAACTCGCGGCGGGCCGCCCACACGGCGTACACCATCGGCAGGCCGGCGTAGTCATCCCACATCTGCCCGAGGTCGTACTTGAGAAGATCGGTCGGCTGGTGGTAGGCGCGCAGCGCGTCGTCGCCGATCAGGAGCGCCGCCTCGGCCTCGCGCATCATCGAGGCGAGGCCGGATGGCATCTCCGTGTACTCGGGTGTCGCGCCCCAGTACCGCTCGAAGAGGATGCGGGCGAGTACCTGGCTCGTCCGCGACGTGTCGGTGAGGGCTACGCAGCGGCCGCCCAGTCGCTCGGGCGGCTCGTTCGCGAGCAGGAGGATCGACTGCACCTCGCCGTCGGAGGAGATGGAGATGTCGGGCAGGAGCACCAAGTCCTCGGCGTGACGCGCGTACTCGATCGACGGGATGGGGGCCACGTCGAGCTCGCCGCCGACGAGCATCTCCGACAGGTCTTTCGGCGCCGCCTTCACGAGGTCCACGTCGAGCAGCACGTCGGTCTTGACGAGCCCGTAGTAGAGGGGGAGGCAGTTGAGGAACTGGATGTGCCCGAGTCGGGGGCGCATCAGGCCGCTCCGAGTCCTCTGTCGCCGCCCGCCGTCATCCGCGCTCGCCGCCCACGACCCGGTAGAGCGTGTCGCGCTCCACGGCACGATGGCCGGTCTCTTCGATGAGCGAGATCAGTTCCTCCTTCGAGAGCGCCTCCGGGGTGGTGGCGCCGGCGGCGTGCGTGATGCGCTCCTCGACGACGGTCCCGTCGAGGTCGTCCACGCCGAACGCGGTCGAGATCTGTGCGATCTTGAGGCCCACCATGATCCAGAAGGCCTTGACGTGCGGGATGTTGTCGATCATGAGCCGCCCGATGGCGAGCGTCTTGAGGTCGTCGTAGCCCGTCGTCCCGGGCAGGTCCGACAGCTCGGTGTTCGCGGGATGGAACGCGAGCGGTATGAACGCGAGAAAGCCGCCGCTCGCGTCCTGCTGCTCCCTGAGCGCGATCATGTGCTCCACGCGCTCCTCGAGCGTCTCGATGTGGCCGTAGAGCATCGTGCAGTTGGTGTGCATCCCGAGCTCGTGCGCCTCGCCGTGGATACGGAGCCAGTCGGCGGCCGGCGTCTTCTTTTCCCAGGCGACGCGTCGCAGACGGTCGGAGAAGATCTCCGCGCCGCCTCCCGGGAGCGAGTCGAGCCCGGCTGCCTTCAGGTGCTCGAGCACCTCGCGTGAGCTCTGCTCGCTGATCTCGGCGAAGTAGTCGATCTCGACGGCGGTGAATGCCTGGATGAGCACGTCGGGGAGCGCCGTCTTCAGACGCTCCATCATCTCGACGTAGAAGCTGAAGGGCCAGTCGGGATGGAGCCCGCCCACGATGTGCAGTTCCGTGATGCCGGAAGGGGCCGCGTCCTCGGCGGCCTTCACCATCTCATCCAGCGTCATCTCGTAGGCCTCTTCGTCGGTCTGATCGCGCCAGAACGCGCAGAACTTGCACTTGTTCGAGCAGATGTTGGTCGGGTTGATGTGGCGGTTGACGTTGAAGTAGACCAGGTCGCCGTTCTTCTCGCGCCGGACGTGGTCGGCGAGCTGGCTGATGCCCACGATGTCGGGGCTGGCGTAGAGCGCGAGCCCGTCCTCCTTGGAGAGGCGCTCGCCGGCTCGCACCTTAGGCGCCTACGGCGCGAGCCGATCGTCGGTGAGCGTGAAGGCGGTCGCCGCCGACGCGCCCGCGGCGGCCGGGCTAGGCACCGGGGGGCTCCGGC
>JAUVQN010000070.1 GCA_030598125.1 Coriobacteriia bacterium
GAACGCACGGCCAGGGTGTCGTACAGCTACGTCGACGTCCTGACGGGCACGGTCGAGCTCATCCATCCGGAGAGCGAGGAGAGTCTTCTCCCCTGGCTGAACTAGGCCCGACCCAAGCTCTGTCGTGAAGCGCGATGCCCGAAGGCGTCGCGCTTCGTGCTTCATGTGGGAGGCACGACGATCCCCGTGACCCCCGTGCGAGTCTCGGCCCCGGCCAAAGTGAACCTCGCGCTGGCGGTCGGCCGGAAACGGTCCGACGGCTACCACGACGTCACCACGGTGCTGCAGGCGCTCGAGCTGTCCGACACGCTCGCGTTCGAGCACGCCTCCGGACTCCAGATCGAGTACCGGCCCGGCATCGACGTGCCCGCTGGTCTCGACCTCGTGCGGGCCGCCGCTCTTGTCCTGGCCGAGGCGTATGGACGAGCGCCGGAGGCCGCCGTCGTGGTCGACAAGCGCATCCCGCTCGGCGCGGGTCTCGGAGGCGGGAGCTCCGACGCAGCCGCGACGCTCGTCGGGCTCGCGGCGCTCTGGGGACTCGATCCCGGCGAGGACGAGCTGCGCGACGTCGCCGCGCGGCTCGGTGCGGACGTAGCGTTCTTCGTGTCGGGAGGTTGCGCTCTGTTCGAGGGGCGCGGCGACACGTTCGCGAGGAAGCTGCCGGTCGTCCCTATGGACGTGGTGCTCGTGAAGCCGGAGTCTCCGGTGCCGACGGCGGAGGCGTACGCGCTCCTCGACGCGACGACGCGTTCGGGCGTCGACGTTCGCCGGATCCTCGAGGCGCTCGTGTCCGGCAGCCGCTCGGCGGTCGCCTCCGCGCTCGAGAACGATCTTGCCGAAGCGGCCCGGACCCTGGTGCCGGAGGTCGGCGACACGCTAGCATTCGTCTGCGGGTCCGGAGGCGTGCTCGGCGCCGCTGTGGCCGGTTCCGGGTCCAGCGTGTTCGGGGTATGTGAGTCCCGGGAGGCGGCCGAGACCTGTGCCGGGACCGCCCGCGAGCGCGGATGGTGGGCGGCGTCCACGACGGCGAGCCCCGTCGGGGCGAGGGTGCTGCCCGGAACATGACGGGCGAGGGAGGGTCGGAGTGAAGGTCGACGTGGTCGTGCTCGCCGGTGGTGACGGGGCGGTCATCGATCCCTCCTGCCGCTTCAAGGGCCTGGTGGGCATCTCGGGGCGTCCGATGATCGAGTGGGTCGTGGACGGCATCAGGCAGGCCGAGCTCGTGGAAGGCGTCGCCGTGGTCGTGCCGACCGCGGAGGACCTCGGCGCCTGGGTGGACAAGGTCGACAAGCTCGTCGTGTCGGACGGCCGGATCGCGGAGAACGTGCTGGCGGGCATCCGCTCGTTCAAGGTGGATCGGCCCGTGCTCATCGTCACGGGCGACATCCCCACCATCGATGGCGAGGCGCTCGACGACTTCCTCTCCCGGTCGCTCGCCACCGGGGCCGACTTCGTCTACCCGATCATCCCCAAGGACGACATGCTGTCCCAGTATCCGGAGGGGGAGCGTACCTTCGTCCGCCTCAAGGAGGGGCGCGTCACCGGCGGGAACATGATGCTCGTGAACCCCGCGCTCGTCGAGAGGAACGTCCGGATAGGACAGGGCCTCTTCGACGCGAGGAAGAGCCCGTTCGGCATGGTGCGGATGCTCGGCGCCCCCTACATCGCCCGATTCCTTCTGGGCACGCTCGACAGAGCCTCCCTCGAGCAGAAGATGACCGAGATGCTGGGCGGCAGCGGTCGGGCGGTCGTCTCGCACTTCGGATCCATCGGCATGGACGTGGACAAGCCGAGCGACCTCGCCGTCGCCGAGGGGATCCTAGGCTCACCGCCACCCGCCGAGTAGCGCGGCGCACCGGCCGGCGGCCGCATCGAGAGCGCCATCCGCCCCGGCAGGGATTCCCGGGAGGGTGTCGAACAACTTCTGAGGGGTTACGCAGCGGGACGCGCGCGTCCGTGTGTCTCGCGACGGGGGGTTCGCATGGACGTCACGAGCGTGTCGCTCAGGCCGGTCTCGATGAAGAAGGTCTGCGCCATCGCCAGCATCGTGCTGGACGACCAGTTCGTCATCCACGACCTGCGCGTAGTCAACGGCGACAAGGGTCTCTTCGTGGCGATGCCCTCCCGCAAGCTCCCCAACGGCGAGTTCCGTGACATCTGCCATCCCATCAACACATCTACCAGGGAGAAGATCCAGGCTGCGGTACTCGCGCAGTTCGAGTCCGAAGGCGGCGTCGATACCTTCACCGCCACCGCTCAACCCTCCTGAGTCGAGCACGGGCCGGCCGGTTTGACGCTCCGTCGAGGCATTACCTACACTTACCGTTGCTTTCTTGGGGCGTAGCCAAGCGGTAAGGCAGGGGCCTTTGGAGCCCCCATTCGCAGGTTCGAATCCTGCCGCCCCAGCCATGCACATCAACCGAGCCCGGGCTCCCAGTCGCGGGCGAAGGAGTGGCGATGGACGCCGCGGCCCTGGTCCTCGCAGCAGGCGAGGGTACCCGCATGAGGTCCGCTCTGCCGAAGGTCGCGCATCCCGTGCTCGGCGTGCCCATGGTCCGCCTCGTCGTGGACGCCGCGCGCGAGGCCGGTATCGACCGCGTCGTCGCGGTCGTGGGTCATCGTGCCGAGGTCGTCGAGTCCATCCTGGAGGGCGAGACGTGCGTGCTGCAGGAGCAGCAACTCGGCACCGGTCACGCGGTCATGAGCGCCAAGGAAGCGCTCGCAGACCTCACAGGCTCGCTCGTGGTGCTCGCGGGCGACACGCCGCTGATCACACCGGGCACGATCCGGGCCCTCGTCGAGCGCCGCGAGGAGGCCGGCGCCGCGGCCAGCGTGCTCACCATGCGCGTCGAGGATCCGAGCGGCTACGGCCGGATCGTCCGAGACGACGAGGGCGCTGTGGCCGACATCGTCGAGCAGACGGACCTCGTCCCCGACAAGCTCGGGATCGACGAGGTGAACGCGAGCACGTACTGCTTCGACGTGGAGGCGCTCCTCTCGCGCATCGGCGAGCTCTCGTCGGACAACGCGCAGGAGGAGTTCTACCTCACCGACATGATCGCCCGCTTCCACGACGAGGGTCTCGGTGTCGTGGGCGTACTCACGGACGACCCCGAAGAAGCCATGGGCGTGAACTCGCGCATCCAGCTCGCCGAGGCGGCCCGCGTGCTCCAGAGCAGGATCAACCGCGCCCACATGTTGGAGGGCGTGACGATGACCGCGCCCGACCTCGTATGGATCTCGCCGACCGTGCGTATCGCGCGGGACGTGACGATCGGGCCGATGACGTTCATCGAGGGCGAGACGGTCGTCGATGAGGGAGCACACATCGGGCCGAGCTGCCGCATCGTCGACTCGCATGTCGGTGCGGGAGCGCGCGTGGACTCCTCGGTCGTGCTGCAGGCCGACGTAGGCTCCGCGGCGAGTGTCGGTCCGATGGCCTACCTCCGTCCCGGAGCGACACTGCTCGAGCGCTCCAAGGCGGGCACCTTCGTGGAGATCAAGAACTCGACCGTGGGGCCGGGTTCGAAGGTGCCCCACCTCTCCTACGTGGGCGACGCACTCATCGGCAGCGCGGTGAACGTAGGGGCCGGCACGATCACGTGCAACTACGATGGCGCCGCCAAGCAATCCACAGAGATCGGCGACGCCGCGTTCATCGGCTCGAGCACGATGCTCGTGGCTCCGGTGCGCGTGGGCGCGGGAGCGGTCGTGGGCGCGGGCAGCGTGATCACGCACGACGTGCCGGACGACGCGCTCGGCGTGGGACGCGGGCGGCAAGAGAACTTCAAGGGTTGGGCCGCCAGGTGGCGGCAGCGGCGAGCGCAGGGACGGGACTAGACCGGGCACGCGTCGCGGGGCGCCGGTGCGCCTCGTCGGTGCGAGAAGGCAGGGAGGCGGCATGGGCGAGAACGGGTTGATGCTCTTCGGTGGCACGTCCAACCCCGAGCTCTACGAAGGCATCGCCGACGGGCTGGGGGTCGAGCTCGGGAACGTGAAGATCAAGAAGTTCGCCAACGGCGAGATCTACGTGCGGTACCTCGAGAGCGTGCGCGGCCAACACGTGTTCGTCGCGCAGTCCATCTGCGAGCCCGTCAACTCCTCGCTCATGGAGCTCCTCATCATGATCGACGCGGCGAAACGCGCCAGCGCGCGCACCATCACGGCCGTGATCAGTCACTACGGCTACGCGCGGCAGGACAAGAAGAGCGCCCCACGCGAGCCGATCACGGCCAGGCTCGTGGCCGACATCCTGACCGTCGCCGGGGTCGATCGCGTGATCACCATGGATCTCCATCAGGGGCAGATACAGGGCTTCTTCGACCAGCCGGTGAACCACCTGACGGCGCTGCCCATCCTGGCGGACTACGTGAGCAACCTCGGCCTCGAGGAGATCGTGGTCGTCTCGCCGGACGTGGGACGCGTGAAGCCGGCCAAGAAGTTCGCCGACATCGTCGGGGGCGATCTCGCCATCCTCCACAAGGGGCGTCCCGAGCACAACATGGCGGAGATCACGCACGTCATCGGCGAGGTCGGGGGTCGCGCGTGCGTCATGATCGACGACATGATCGACACGGGCGGCTCGGTCGTGGAGGGTGCCAAGGCGCTCAAGCAGTCCGGTGCGACGACGGTCTACGCGTGCGCCACGCACGGGCTCTTCTCGCCGCCCGCGTTCGAGCGGTTCGAGGACGCGCCCATCGAGGAGATCGCGGTCACGAACACGCTCCCGGTGAAGGAGGAGGGGCGCCCGGGCAACATCCGCGTTCTCTCCGTAGCGCCCCTCATCGCCCGAGCCATCCAGAACGTGTATGATGACGAATCGGTGTCGGAGCTGTTCGACCCGAACTTCGAGTTGTGATACGTGACCGCGGCGCTCGCGCGCCGCGGCCGGCGTCTGGAGGAGGATCCACGAGATGACCGATTTCATCGAGCTCGCGGCGACAGAGCGCGAGGTCAAGGGCAAGGCCAGCCGCAAGCTGAAGCCGCTGGGACTCATCCCTGCGGTGCTGTACGGCCGTGGCATGGAGCCTCTGTCGCTCTCGCTCGACGGGCACACCTTCGATCTCCTCATGCACAACGAGGCGCTCTCGGCGAAGATCCTCGACGTCAAGGTCGAGGGTCGCGACGACGTGACCGCCATCGTGAAGTCGATTCAGGTGCACCCCGTGTCCGGCCGGGTCCTGCACGTGGACCTCTTGTCCGTCGATCTGAAGAAGGCTATCCATACGTCCGTCGGCGTCGAGATCATCGGCGAGTCGGAGGGCGTGAAGGAGGGCGGCATCCTCACCCACAACCTCTACGAGGTCGAGATCGAGGCGATGCCCGCCGACCTGCCAGACTCGCTCGTCGCGGATATCAGCGAGCTCATGATCGGTGACGGCCTCAACGTCTCCGACCTCGAGGTCCCCGAAGGCGTCACGGTGCTCACCGACCCCGAGACGACCGTCTGCTCGATCACCCTCCCGACCAAGGTCGAGGAAGAAGTGCCCGAGGAGGAGGAGCTGCTCGAGGGCGAGGAGCTGCTCGAGGGCGAAGAGGGCGAAGAGGGCGAGGAGGGCGCCGAGGAGGCTCCCGAGGAGGAGTAGCCTGGCGCTATGTCGCGCATGGTCGTGGGCCTGGGGAACCCGGGTCCGGAATACGAGTACACCCGGCACAACGCCGGATTCATGACCGTCGAGCTGCTGGGCGAGCGGCTCGGTGCCGCCTACTGGAAAGACGAGGCCGGCGCCCGCACGTCCGAGGTCCGCTTCGGCGACGAAGATCTCCTGCTCGTGCTGCCGCAGTCCTACGTGAATCGCTCGGGCAGGGCGGTGAAGCGCCTCGCGGAGGCCGAGGACGTCGAGGCGCGCGACATCATCGTCGTACACGACGACATCGACATCCCCGTCGAGACGGTCCGTGCGAAGGACGGGGGCGGACACGGCGGGCACAACGGCCTCAGGTCCATCACCGACGAGCTCGGCGCCGGCGACTACTCCCGGGTGCGGATCGGCGTGGGACGTCCTCCGGGACGGATGGACCCGGCCGACTACGTGCTCGAGCCGATGAGGGGCGCCAAGCTCGAGACGCTCGAGTCCACAGTGCCGGTCGCGGCGCAGTGTGTCGCGCACATCCTGGAGCACGGCATCGAGAGCGCCATGCGGGAGTTCAACGCCGAGTAGTGGGCTGCGCGCGGGACCCCTCGGTCAGGTTCCCCGGACCGAGTACCCCTGGGTCCCGCACGCAGTCACCGAAGGTAGCCCATCGGGTCGACGGGCTCACCGTTCACGCGTACCTCGAAGTGCAGATGCGGGCCCGTGGAGTACCCCGTGGAGCCCACCGCACCGATCGTGCTCCCCTTGGTGACCCACTGGCCCGTGGACACTGCGATCCCGCCCGAGCGCTGGTGGGCGTAGAGCGTCACCACGCCGTCACCGTGATCGATCATGACCGTGTTGCCGTAGCCGCCCTTCGACCCGGCGAAGATGACCTCGCCGTCACCGGAGGCGACTATCGCCGCCCCGTCGATGGACGTGCCGTCGGGGTTCTTGCCGATGTCGATGCCGGTGTGGAGCTTCTGCGTGCCGAAGATCGGGTGGGTGCGATAGCCATACGGGGAAGTGACCCGGTAGAATCCGGGCGCCGGCCACGCCATCTCACCGTTGAACTGCCCTGCCCCCGACGAGGCGCTCGATGAGAGCTCCGACGCGATCCGGCGGGACTCGGCCTCTTCGGCCTCGGCCAACTCGCGCAGACGGTCGGCGTTCGCCTCGGTCTCGTCCAGGAGCTCCTGCTTGCCGGCCTGCGCCGTCTGTTCCGCCGCGAGCTCTCGCGCCTCGGTCTCCTTGAGCGAGCGGAGCCGTTCCTCCTCCGCCAGCGCCTCCTGCCGCTTCGTCTCGACAGCCTCGGCGTCACGCCCGAGCTGCGCCTTGGCGTCCTCGAAACGCTCGCGGGTCGAGGTGAGGTCGGCGGCGATCCGCTCGTCCTCCTCCATGATGAACTGGACGAACGCGGAACGGTCGATGAGGTCGCCCAGGCTCTTCGAGTCGAGCAGGAGCTCGAGCATGAAGTAGTCGCCCTGCTTGTAGGTGGTGCGAACGCGTTCGGAGAGGAGGTCGTAGCGCTCGTCGAGCTCGGCCTGGGTGGCGTCGATCTCCTTCTCTTTGAGGGCGATCTCGGCCTCGAGCGCGGCGATCTCGGCCTCGAGCTTCTCTCGCCGTGCCGTGACCTCGGCCATCTGCCCGCGCACCTGGTCGAGCTGCGCCTGCGCGTCGGCGACGATCGCGTCCAGGCGCTCCACCTCGACCTGGAGCTCGGCCGCCTCGGTATCCGCCTCGGCCGCGGCCTGGCGCGCGTGGGCGGCGCGGCGCTGCGCGTCCTCGAGCTAATCCCGCGTGGCCGCGAAGGCCACGGCAGGGGGCGACCGCGAGCGCGACCGCGAGCGCACA
>JAUVQN010000075.1 GCA_030598125.1 Coriobacteriia bacterium
GCGCCGCTACAAGGGCGCGCTCGAGCAGCTCAAGGATGAGCTGAGCAAGCTCACCAAGCGCCAGTGCGAGATCGTCTCGACCGACGTCGATGAGGACACGACGGCCGCCATCGTGGTCTTTAACAAGGCGTACAGCGAGCCGGTGCACAAGTTCTTGGCGATGGAGAACGTGAACCAGATACGCCTGCCGAGCGATCTGGAGGACATGCCGTTCGATCAGGCGTACGAGGAGATTAGGCATCGCCGCCAGGAGCTGCCGAGCGATCTGGACTCGGTCCGGACCGAGCTCGAGCTGATGTCGGTGAAGTGGTACCTGAAGCTCGCGACCGTCCGCGACGTCCTCACCGACAAGATCGACGAGATCTCCGCCATCCCGAAGTTCGGCCAGACGGATTACGCGTTCGTCATCACCGGATGGCTGCCCGCCAGCGAGATGAGCGACCTGAAGAAGGAGATCGCCTCCTCCCTCGGCACGGACGCGATCGTCAACCAGCTTGAGATCGACGAGAAGGAGTTCGATCAGACGCCGGTCGCGATCAAGAACATAAAGGCCGTGGAGCCCTTCCAACAGCTGCTCGGCGTCTACGGCACGCCGAAATACGGGACGCTCGACCCGTCGTGGTTCCTGTTCTTCTTCTACCCGCTCTTCTTCGGCATGATCGTGGGCGACGTCGGCTACGGCCTCATCATGCTCGGCATCGTGCTCTACCTGAGGTTCCGCTACCGCGACAACGACAACATCCGACTCGCGACGTCGATCCTCGGGCCCGCGGCGACGATGGTGATCGTGTTCGGCTTCGTCTACGGGGAGTTCTTCGGCGACCTGATGAGCCGCTACCTCGGCTGGGTCCAGGTCATCAGCTTCACCGTCGGCGGGATCACGGTCTCACTGCCGTTCCACAGGACCGAACTCGTCACGGTCTTCATGTACTTCGCTCTCGCCGTGGGCGTCATCCACGTGCTCCTGGGACTCACACTCGGGCTCATCAACGCCATCAGGACGAAGCACCGGAAGCACATGTACGAGAAGGGCGGCATCCTCACGTTCCTCGTAGCCATCGGCCTGGTGGTCGTGATCGCCATCGTCGGCGACAACTGGGGGAGCTGGAGCATCTGGGGCCAGGCGATCTTCGCGGTCCTTGCGCTGCTCGGCTTCATCTTCGCCATAAGGGGCGGAGGCGTGATGGGGGCCGTCGACACGGTAGAGTCCGTCGCCCACATGGCGAGCTACATCCGCATCATGGCCGTGGGACTGGCCGGAGCCATCTTCGCCGATGCCGTGAACTCCATCGTCGCGGGCATCGGCATGGTCGTACTCGCGGCCATCGTGGGGATCCTTCTCCACTCGCTGAACTTCATGATCTGCGCGTTCAGCCCGACCATCCATGCACTACGTCTCAACTTCCTGGAGTTCTTCGGGAAGTTCTACGAGACGGGAAGCGAAGAGTACAGACCGTTCCAGAAGACCGGAGGGGAGAAGGGCGCATGAGGAAGAAGGGACGTGCGAGGCTTCTATTCGGAGGGGCGCTCCTGATCGTCTGGCTGGCGCCGGCGATCGCGTTCGCGGAGGAAGCCGCCGAAGAGGTCTATCGTGAGCCATGGCAGGCGACTGTCGGCAAGGCGATGGCCGCGGGCCTCGCGATGGGCCTCTCAGCACTGGGCGCCGGCTACGCCCAGGCGAAGATCGGCTCAGCGGGTGCCGGGACCCTGGCGGAGCGGCCGGAGGTCTCGATCTGGGTCATCACCCTGCAGGCCCTTCCGGAGATCATCGTCCTCCTGGGCTTCGTCGCGGCGATCATGCTCGTCGGCGAGTAGGGAGACAGACACGTGGCGATCGAAGATATCTTCAGGGCCCTGGAGGAGCAGGCCGACGCCGAGTGCGACGGCATACTCGACCAGGCCAGAGGTCAGGCGAAGGGCATCATCGCGGACGCCGACGCCGAGGCCGATTCGATCCGCGAGCGGCGTGTGAGCGAGGCCGAAGCGGCCGCGCGCGCACGCTCGTCCCACGCACTCAACACTGCGAGGCTCGAGGGTAAGAAGGGTGTCGCGGCGCTCAAGGGCCGCGCGATCGATGATACGTTCGAGATGTCGCTCGGCGCGCTGAGCGACATCAGAGCACGTTCTGACTACGCGGGGCTGTTCGAGGCACTGACCGCCGAGGCGCTCGCGGGGATCGAGGGGGACTTCGAGGTCCTCGTCGACCCTGCCGACGAGTCGCTGGCGCGCGACGCGCTCGCGAAGCTCGGCCGGGAGGGCAGCGTCAAGCCTGAGCTCGAGACCGCGGGCGGCGTCGTGGTGACGACGCACGGGGGGAGGGTCGCTCGCCGGAACACGCTCGAGGACCGCCTCGGCAAGGTCCGGCACGTGGCCCAGGCGGACGTAGCCGAGATCCTCTTCGACTGACATGGCGAGACAGCAGGCAGTCACCGGCCGGCCGCAGGGCAAGGACTACGGGTACGGGAACGCGCGCATCCGGGGGATGCGCTCACGCCTCCTGGCCCCCACCTTCTACGAGCAGCTCATCCAGACGTCGGACCTCGCACGGATGATCGCGCTCCTGTCCGACACGGAGTACGGTCCGGACCTGGAGGAAGAGCTCCTGCACGGCAGGACGACGGTGCAGGTCGACGAGGCGCTGCGAGACAACATCGTCCGCACGTACCGCAAGGTGCTCGGCTTCCTCGACGGGGAGGCGGCGTTCCTGGCCACGACGCTCCTGTCCCGGTGGGACGTCTTCAACGTGAAGACGATTATCCGTGGGCGTCATCTTGGCATGCACGCGAGCGAGATCGACTCCAACCTCATGCCGGCGGGGCAGTTCTCCGCAGGCGAGCTCTCCGTCCTCTCGCAGTCCGCAGACGTGCGCGCCGTCGTCGACACGCTCGCCACCTGGGGCGTCGAGTACGCCAGCGCGTTGTCGCAGGCGGTCGTGGAGTACCAGCGCGACGGCGCCATCGCCGCGCTGGAACTCGCGCTCGACCGCTACTACGCCGAGTGGGCGATGCGGCGGCTGGACAAGCGGAACGCGAACTATCGGCTCGCCGCCAAGATCGTGTCGATCCAGATCGACACGACGAACCTGATGACCGCGATCCGCTTGCAGAAAGCGGACATGGAGGGTGTCGACCCGGTCCGCTTCTTCCTGCCCGGTGGACGCGACGTGGACGAGCGCCTGTTCGCGGAGCTGACCGCGATGTCCGACATTGACGAGCTCCTCGACGGTCTCAAGGCCACTCCGTACGGGCGTCCGTTGGAGGAAGAGGTCCTCCACTTCGTCGAGGTCGGCTCGGTGGCGGTGTTCGAGCGTGCGCTCGAGGACTATCTGATGCGCAAGGCGCTCCGCGCGGACCGCGGTGATCCCCTCGGGGTCGGGCTGATCATCGGATACCTGTGGGCCAAGCACAACGAGGTCACTAACCTGAGGATCATCGTGAAGGGGACCACCATCGGCATGCCGGAGGACCGCATGAGGAGGGAGCTCATCCTTGTATAAGCTCATCGTCCTCACCGATCCCGACAACGCCGACGGGTTCCGACTCGCCGGCGTGGACGTGGTCGAGGCCGCCGACCCCGAGATGGCGCGCAAGCGGCTCGCGGAGCTCGTCGACGACGACGACAGTGGCATCATCGGCATCAACGAGTCGTACATGGCGGCGATCGACGAGCGGCTCAGGAACAAGATCGACTCGATCTACCGCCCCATCGTCATCCCGCTCCCCATCCGGGAGACGTTGCACGTGGACGAGGACCACCGGGCGTATCTCTCGCGCCTGATCAGGAGAGCTGTCGGATTCGATATCACACTGAGGCGAGGCTGATGATTGCAGGAACGATACGCAAGATCTCAGGGCCTGTCGTGCTGAGCGACGGCATGACCGGGTCGAGGATGTACGACGTGGTGCGCGTCGGCAGCGAGCGTCTGATGGGCGAGATCATCCGCCTTGAGGGCCAGAACGCGACGGTGCAGGTCTACGAGGACACCTCGGGCCTCATCGTCGGCGACCCGGTCGAGTCGACCGAGGGGCCCCTGCTCGTGGAGCTCGGTCCCGGACTGCTCTCGTCCATCTACGACGGCGTGCAGCGGCCGCTGCCCGGGATCGCCGCGGACTCGGGCGACTTCATCGAGCGCGGCACCGAGGCGTCGGCGCTCGACAGGAGCCGGCTGTGGGACTTCACTCCGACGGTGAGCGTCGGCGACGAGGTCGTCGCCGGTGGCGCGGTCGGGACCGGACCCGAGTCCGAGTCGATCACCCATCGCGTGATGGTGCCGCCGGGACTGCGCGGGAAGGTCACCGAGATCGCCCCGGCCGGTCAGTACGACGTCGGCAAGGTCGTCGCCGTGCTCGATGACGAGTTGGAGGTGAAGATGAGCCAGTGGTGGCCGGTCCGCGAGGGCCGTCCCTACGCCCGCAAGCTCGATCCCACGACGCCGTTCATCACCGGGATGCGCATCCTCGACACGTTCTTCCCGATCGCCCTCGGGGGCAACGCGATCATCCCCGGCGGCTTCGGCACCGGCAAGACGGTCACGGAGCAGTCGCTCGCGAAGTGGGCCGACGTGGACATCATCATCTATGTCGGCTGTGGCGAGCGCGGCAACGAGATGACCGAGGTCCTCGCGGAGTTCCCCGAGCTGGAGGACCCGCGCACCGGCGCACCGCTCATGCATCGCACGGTGCTCGTGGCGAACACGTCCAACATGCCCGTCGCCGCTCGCGAGGCCTCGATCTACACGGGGGTCACGCTCGCTGAGTTCTACCGCGACATGGGCTACAACGTCGCGATGATGTCGGACTCGACGTCGCGATGGGGCGAAGCGCTGCGCGAGGTCTCCGGCCGGCTCGAGGAGATGCCCGGCGAGGAAGGCTACCCCGCGTACCTTGCGACGCGACTCGCGCAGTTCTACGAGCGTTCGGGCCGTGTCGAAACGCTCGGTGAGGACGGACGCATCGGCTCCGTCACCATGGTCGGCGCGGTGTCGCCCCCCGGCGGCGACTTCTCCGAGCCGATGACGCAGAACTCGCTCCGAGTGACGGGCGCCTTCTGGGCGCTCGACACGTCGCTCGCGCACAGACGCCACTTCCCGGCGATCTCCTGGACCAAGTCGTACACCCTCTATATGGGTCAGGTCCGCGACTGGTTCCAGGAGCACGTCTCGCCGGACTGGCAAGACTATCGCGATCAGGCGATGGAGCTCCTGCAGAAGGAGGTCGAGCTCCAGGAGATCGTGCAGCTCGTCGGTCCAGATGCGCTGCCCGAGTCCGAGAAGGCGATCCTCGAGGTCACCCGGATGCTCAGGGAGGACTTCCTGCAGCAGTTCGCGTTCGACGAGGTGGACGCGTTCTGCCCGCCGGAGAAGGCCTACTGGATCCTCAAGGCGGTCCTGACGTTCCACGAGGCGACCAGCCAGGCGCTGCAGCGGGGGGTCACCCTGAGGCAGGTACTCGAGCTCCCGATGAAGGACGAGATCGCTGTCTTGAAGACGACGCCGCACGAGGAGGCCTTGGAGATGCTTCCAGACTTCTGCGACCGTATCTCCTCGGAGATCGCAGGGATCGAGGTGCTCTGACATGGCTGAAGAGACCACACAGACGCGCGTGCCGCTCGTCTCGACGCAGTACCAGACCCTGAGCTACGTGACGGGTCCGTTGCTCTTCGTCGACTCGGTCGACAAGGTCGCGTACAACGAGATGGTCCGCATCGCCATGCCCGACGGGAGCGAGCGCTCCGGCCAGGTGCTCGAGGTCGCGGAGGACGTCGCGGTCATCCAGGTCTTCGAAGGGACTCGCGGGGTCGACATCGACGCCACGAAGATCACCTTCCTCGAGGAGGTCGCGAAGCTCGACGTCTCGGTCGAGCTCCTCGGCCGCACGCTGAACGGTGTCGGGAAGCCGATCGACGGCGGAGCGCCCGTCGTTCCCGAGCACCGGCTCGACATCACCGGCTCGCCGATCAACCCGTTCAGCCGCGAGAAGCCGGCAGACTTCATCGAGACGGGCATCTCGGCGATAGACGGCCTCAACACGCTCGTACGCGGACAGAAGCTGCCCATCTTCTCAGGATCCGGTCTCCCGGCGAACGAGCTCGCCGCGCAGATCATCCGCCAGGCGCGTATCGTCACCGGCGAGGAATTCGCGATCGTGTTCGGCGCGATGGGCATCACGCACCGGGAGGCGGCCTTCTTCCAGCACTCGTTCGAGACGACCGGCGCGCTCGAGCGCGTCGTGTTCTTCCTGAACCTGGCCGACGACCCGACCGTCGAGCGGCTCCTCACCCCGAGGTGCGCGCTCACGACCGCGGAGTACCTGGCGTACGAGAAGGACATGCAGGTGCTCGTCGTCCTCACGGACATGACGAACTACTGCGAGGCGTTGCGCGAGGTCTCGACGGCCCGAGAAGAGGTCCCCGGACGCCGAGGCTACCCGGGCTACATGTACACGGACCTTGCGATGATCTACGAGCGCGCAGGTCGCATCAAGGGACGCGACGGATCGGTGACGCAGCTCCCGATCCTGTCGATGCCCGACGACGACATCACGCATCCGATACCCGACCTCACGGGTTACATCACGGAGGGGCAGATCGTGCTCTCCCGCCAGCTGCACCGGCGCGGCGTCTATCCGCCCATCGACACGCTGCCGTGTCTGTCGCGACTCATGAACCTGGGCATCGGTGAGGGCAAGACCCGCGACGATCACCGCGCGGTCGCGAACCAGCTCTACGCGGCGTACGCGCAGGGCCGTGATCTGAGACGGCTCGTCGCGATCGTCGGCGAAGAGGCCCTCTCGGACGCCGACCGCCGCTACCTGCGCTTCGCGGACGATTTCGAGGCCCGCATCGTCGGTCAGGGGGACGAGAGCCGCACGATCGAGGAGACGCTCAGCATCGGGTGGGAACTCATGGCGGGCCTGCCCATGGGCGAGCTCAAGCGTGTGAAGGACTTCATCGACTCCTACCATCCGAGCCGAAAGGAGATCGCGGACGAAGCCGCGGTCACGGAGGCGGCGAAGGCCGTGGCGGATCAGCTGACCGCGGCGGTCGAGGGTGA
>JAUVQN010000065.1 GCA_030598125.1 Coriobacteriia bacterium
AGGTCGCCGAACTTGCGGACCAGATGCTCGGTCTCGATGACTGCCACGTGCGCTCCTATGCCTTTGTAGCGCGCTTCGCCAGCGCGGTGTCCAACAAGGCGAGTCCGTCCCTCACCGTCACGAGCTCCTCGTCGGAGAGCGAGTCGATCGCACGAGCGAGGTGCTCTTCCGCCCTCACGTGCGCCTCGACGAGGAAGCGCTTCCCTTCGCCCGTGATGCGGATGAGCACCCTCCTCCGGTCAGTGGGGTCGGACTCGCGCGTGATCCAGCCGTGCCGCTCGAGCGCCGCGGCCGTCTTCGAGACGGTCGGAAGGCGCACGCCGAAGCGCCCGGCGAGCTCGCCAGGCGACCTCGGCCCGTCCGCGAGCACGTGGAGCGCGCGCAGATGCTCCGGCCGCACGTCGCTGCCGCAACGCATGAGCTCCATCTTGAAGGCGCCCATCACGCGCGGCACCACCGCGAGGAGCTCCGCCGCCGCGGACTGGACGGTCTTGCGCATCCTGCCTGACCTCATTTACTTAGCCGTAGCAATAGTTTGCCCGGCTATCCTATTCCCGCGGGCAGGCATTGTCAACCTGAGGAACCCGACCGGTCCCGACCGGCACGACGTCGGGGCCGGTCCCCTCCGGCGGAGTCCCGTGTACCATCGCATCCATGACGCACGCATCCGACAACGCCCAGGCCGGCCCGGCGCCCGAGCCGAGCCCAGCCCTCGACGGCGGTGCCGCCGACGCGACGCGCGCTCCCGCGTGGGCCCGCCGGCTCGCGTGGCTGGCCATCGTGGGCACGACCGCAGTGCTGCTCCTCTTCGCGCAGCTCACGCTCGCCGGCATGGACGGCTCGGCCCCTCTCGCCGGCGTCTCCGCCAGCGGAGGCGCGACCGGCGGGGCGAGTCCGGTGGCCGCCGAGGCGGCGCCGGCCGAGCCTCCACCGAGCCCCGAGGAGTTCGCGGCACAGGACCCGATCCCGCTCACCGACGCCACCTGGCGCTTCTTCGAGGACGACAGGGAAGAGGACCACTACTACGACCTCGTGTTCGAACAGGACGGCTCGTGTGCCGCGGAGGGTGACGAGACCGTCTACGACGGGCGCTACACGGTGTTCGGGAACGACGTCGACGTCGAGCTCCTCGCACGTGAGACCGTCGCCACGGTCACGGCGAAGGGCCGGTCCGGCGAGGTGGAGTACTCGATCCTGTTCGCCGTGGAGCGTCGGGGGAACACCATGCGCGGCACCGGCGTGGTGGACCCGCGCTGGGTGCTCGGTGGATACGGCGGGCCTCAGAACAAGGGCCGCCAGGTCTTCAGCGAGACCGTGTACGCCCGGCCACTCCCCGACGAGGCTACTTCACAATGACGGCTCGTCAGAGTGCGGAAGACCGGGAGCTCACACGGACGTTCGCCAGCGTAAGACAGCGGCGCGGCCCGGATCACACCTGGTCCGCGTAGCGCAGCTGCAGGAGGCAGAAGACGAGGCCTGCCGCGAAGACGGCGGCTGCCAGGGGCAGCGCCACACTGACGGAGCCACCGTGCCACAGGACCGCCGATGAGAGCAGAGGGACGTACGATGCGAGGGCCCACTCCGCCGCGAAGCCGGCGACGAGCGAAGCGGCGATGACGAGCGTCAGCGCCCCGACGTAGCCCTTCCACCTCATCGCGACCCACCCGACCAGCGGGAGCCCCAGGTAGGTGAGCACCGCGAGGACGGCGTAGTCGCCGAAGACCGCCGGCGAGACGCCCCGGCCGACGTCCGCGAGCCCGAGCGCTACCCGGGTGAGGACGTCGGCGCTTGCCGCCACGAGACCGAGCGCCAGTACCCACAACGCGAGAGCTCCCAGCTTGGCAGCAAGGAAGCTCGAGCGACGCACCGGCGTGGTGAGGAGGTTCTCGATCGTCCCCTCCGAGTACTCGCGGCCGAACACGTACGTCGCGGCCACGCCCGACGCGAGGAGGAACAGCGCCGGCGTCAGCGGGTCGGAGGCGGACACGATCCCGTCGAGCCAACCGCCGATCCGGCTCGTCCCGCCGAGTCCCTGCTCCTGCAGTGTCGCGACTCCGCTCAGGGCGAGCGCCCACATGATCGGACCGCTCACGGCGAACAGTACCGTCAGCGGCAGCGTGTACGCCCGGCGCAGCTTCAGCACCTCCACGGCGAGCAGGCGCATCAGGCGTCCTCCTCGCCGTCGGTGAGCCTCGTGAGGAACTCCTCCAGGGTCTCCTCGTTCCTGGTGAGGCGACTCACCGCGAGACCGTCGTCCAGCAGGCACGAGTTGACCTCCGCGGCCCGGCCGAGACCTCCGTAGACGCGCACGAGGCCCTCCTCGCATACGGCGAAGTCGGTGATGCCGAGCGTCTCTTCCAGCAGCCATGCCGCCCGCGGGGCGTCCGACACGACGATCTCGAGATGAGCCCGGCTGCGCGCGGCGATCTCACCGCGTGAGACCTCCTGGGTCAGCCGGCCCTCCCTCAGGATGCCGACCCTCGTCGCGGTGGCGGCGATCGTCGCTCGGACGTGCGTGCACATGAAGACCGTGACGCCTCGATCGCACGCCAGACGCTCGACGAGCCGCGAGACGTCGCGCACCCCCGTCGCGTCGAGAGCGCCTGTCGGCTCGTCGAGGATGAGGAGCTCCGGCTCGTGGATCAGTGCCCGTGCGATACCGGCGCGACGTCGCTCCGCGGCCGTCAGGCCGCCCGCGCGCCGGTCCCGGAGCCGCTCCGCGCCTGCAGCGGCGAGCGCGCGATCGACCGCTTCGGGATCCGGCAGGCCCACGAGCCTGCGCTGCAGGTCCAGGTCCTCAGCCACCGTGAGGGGCGGGTGGAACTCGGGCGTCTCGTCCACGTAGCCGACTCGCTCGAAGACGCGCACGCCGTCCGGACCGACCCGGATGCCGAAGAGCTCCGCCGTCCCGTCGGTCGGCCTCACGAGTCCGAGCAACAGGCGAGCGACCACGGTCTTGCCCGCACCGTGACCGCCGACGAGCGCGTAGACGTCCCCGCGGCGCACGTCCAGGCTCAGGTCCTCGACCGCTCTCGTGCGGCCGTAGTCCTTGGTGAGCCCGCGCGCCGCGAGGACGGTCTCCGCGGTTCTTGCTGCGTCAGGCTGGTGTTGCAGCGGCCATCATCCCGTCGTCCGTGGCGGGTGTGGGCGCTTCGGCCATGCCCATCATCCTGCGGTAGAACTCGGTCCACGCCGCGGACCGGAAGGCTGCGTACGCGGCGCTCCACAGGATGAGCGCGACCATCGTCAGGAAGCCGAGCACACCGAGCAGGATCCAGCCGGCCGGACCGCCGGCGAAGACGAGGAATCCGACGGGCAGGAGCGCGGCCACCATCACGATGAGGAAGACCATGCCGGTCAGGAGCCCGAAGGCGATCGCCATGAGCACCTGGACGAGCCACATCCCGAAGACGCCCTGCTTGCCCCAGAGCTCGCCCCAGGCCAGCGTTATCGACTCCCAGATCGCGACGTCGCGGATGACGACGTGCCTGAGCGCGACCTCACGGACCATACCGAGCGCGATGCCCACGGGCACGAGCAGCAGACCGAGGAGCAGGAGGATGCCGATCGCTGCGACGGGAGCGCCCGCCGCCGGCGCGCCCGCACCGCTCTCGACGGCCGCGATCGTCACGAAGAGCGCGAACACACCGCCGCCGAACGCCACGAGCCCGAAGAGGAAGAGCGGCAGACCGAGGATGAAGCCGACCGCGAACACCCTGAACCAGTAGTGGAAGCCTCGGCCCCACCCCTTCATGCCGCTCACTTCCCGGCCTTCGAGCCCCTCGTTGGCGAGATGGATGAGGCCACCCTGCGCCGCCGTGCGGATGACCATCCAGATGAGACCCAGCACCATCACGACGGCCAGGATGCCGAGGATGATCGGGATGATCAGGCCGGACTCGACGATCGCCTCCATGCTGGTGCCGAACTCGCCGAACGCCTTCTCGAGCTGCGGGCCGACCTCTTGCCCGGTCTGGAGCTGGAAGCCCTCCCAGTCCTGGAAGGTCGATTCCCAGTCCTCACTGCCGGTCGAGTAGTTCCAGCTCTGCATCCCACTGTACGAACCGACGAAGAAGCCGAAGAGCCACAGGATCTTGTGGCGCCACGTCACCTGCGCGGCCCTCTTCACGATGCCTACGTAGTCCATCTCTCGTCTCCTCTCGCTCATCGCGACGACCTCCCGGTCGCACGACGTCCGACGTGTCGTTCCACGTCGAATGTGCTCGAAGAGCCTGAAGACGGACGTACGGGACCCATACGATTCCCATACGTCTCGACGGTGCTCATCAGATAGCCTCCGGGAACGTGACCGTGACGGCGGTGCGCACGTTCGACTCGCTCGTGGCCTCGATCGTAGCGTCCATGCGGGCCGCGAGGTCGTGCGCGATCGAGAGGCCGAGGCCCGCGCCGCCCGTGGGCCCGGCCGCGGCTCCCCGCTCCAGCAGCTCCTCGACGCCCGCGTCGAAGCCGACGCCGTCGTCGGAGACCACGAGCGCCACGCGGTCGTCTCCATGCTCGACGGTCACGCCGAACGTGCTCATGCCGGTCGCATGCCTGAGGCTGTTCGCGACGAGGTTCGAGAGGATCCGCCCGATGGCGATCGCGTCACCGCGGACCGGACAGGCTCCTTCGGGTATCGCGGCCTCCACCTTCACCTCGCGGAGCTTCAGCTCGTCCTCGAAACCGAGAAGCGTCTGCCGAGCGACCTCGCACAGGTCGACAAGGTCATCGGTGAGCCGGAGGTCGCCAGCGTCCAGCTTGGCCACGTAGAAGAGATCGTCGGTGAGGTCCTTGAGCTCGGCGGCCTTTGCCGAGATCTGCCTCCGCGTCCGCTCGTCGTCTCCGAGCCCGCGCTCGAGCGCGTCAGCGTAGCCGGCCAGCGACGTGATGGGGGTCCTGAGATCGTGCGACAGGTTCGAGACCAGACGGCGTTGCGCCTCGTCTCGGCGCCGCGCGTCGTCCTCGCGTTCCTGCAGCGCGGCCGCGAGCCCGTTCATGTCGGCGGCGAGCCCGGCCGCCTCGCCGCCTCCGGGGACGATCGCCCGGTACGCGAGGTTGCCACGCTCCAGCTCGCCGACGGCCGTGCGCGCCTTCTCGAGTGCGGTCTGCGTGCGAGCGAGCCGCGTGCCGACAACCGCGAGCGCGACGGCGAGCGCGAACGCGCCGACCGCGAGGACCACGACGAGAGCGGCGGTCACGCCGACGTCTCCGACTCGAACCGGTACCCGATGCCCCACACGGTGCCGATGAGCGCGGGCTCGGACGGGTCCGCCTCGATCTTCTTCCTCAAGCGCGGGATGTGCACCTGCACGGTCGAGTAGTCGCCGCCGAAGTCCTCCCCCCAGACCCGTTCGTAGATCTGCGCCTTCGTGTAGACGCGCCCCGGGTGCGCCGCGAGCAGCGCCAGGATGCGGAACTCGGTCGCAGTGAGGTCCACCGGTTCGCCTCCGACGACGGCTTCGTGTCGGGCGACATCGAGTCTCACCCGACCCGCCTCGATCATCGGCTCCGTCTCGTCGTCCTCACCAGAACCAGAACCGGCGTTGTAGCGGCGGAGATGCGCCTTCACGCGCGCGACCAACTCGAGGGGGCTGAACGGCTTGGTCACGTAGTCGTCAGCTCCAATCCCGAGGCCGATCGCCTTGTCCACTTCGCTGTCTCGCACTGACAACATGAGGATGGGGACATCGGATGCCGCCCGGATGCGGCGCGCCGTCTCGAAGCCGTCGATACCCGGCATGTTGACGTCGACGACCGCCATCGCATGCAGACGAGGGTCGAACGCGTTGAGCGCCGCCTCGCCGTCCGCCGCGGTATCGACCCCGAACCCTTCCGCCTCCAGGTTCATGCGGACGACATCGAGGATCGCATCGTCGTCGTCCACGACGAGAATGCGCCTGGGCGCGACCATGGGACTCCCCTCTCCCGACACCCTCCCCCGATATGGTACCCGTGCCGGCCCTCGGACGGCCGGAAAGCGTCGGGCATCGCGCTCGACGGTATCGACGACCAGCTCGAGGAGCTCGCCCGCGTCGCGGCGGCGCGGATGTAGCGCGACCCTGGTGATAGAATCAGGCATCCGAGGGGTCCGGAGGTGAAAGTGCGCTACACGGCGGCATGGTGCAAGACGTGCGGCAAGCCGGTCTGGCTGCCGCACCGCGAGCACGAGGGTGACCTCGTGGTGCGCTACGACGCCGGCAGACGGCCCATCCTGAGGCTGCGGCGCCCCGAACCGCCCGCGATGACGGCAATCAAGCGGTACCGCACCGACCTCGCGCGACGCGCCGCATCCGAGGACGACCTCCGACACGCCGCGAGCATGCTGGAGGAGCTCCTTCCGTACGTGGGGCGAGCGTCCGCGGACCCGAGCGAGCGTCGCGTGGACCACATCCTCCTCGGGATGCTCGGTGAGACGCTCTTTCGGCTCGACGAGGTCGAGAAGGCACTCGCGGTCATCGAGCGTGCCGACCTGAGTCCGCGCCATCTCGACGAAGGGCGCCGGCTATGTCTAGGCGTCAGGACGCTGTGCTATCTGGCGCTCCGGATGCCGCAGGCCGCACGCGCGGACCGCGACCGGCTCTACGCCCAGGACCCGCAGCATCCGCTGATGGGTGAGATCGAGCACGCGCTCGAACAGGAGACGGAAGGCTCGTCCGCTGTGGCTCCGGAGGATGCCACCGCTGGACGGAAGGCGTCGGAGACGACAGGGGGGCTCGGATGAACCGCAGCTACGCGAACGCCGAGACGATCTTCAACCAGGGCGAACGAGGCGGCGAGATGTACGTCATCCGCTCGGGCAAGGTCGAGATCGTCCGCACGAAAGACGGCCGTGAGGTGAGACTCGCGACGCTCGGCCCGGACGAGTTCTTCGGGGAGATGGCCCTCTTCGACGAGGAGCCGCGCTCGGGCACGGCTCGGGCCTCGGGTGAGACGACGGTCGAGGTCGTCACCAAGGAGCGCTTCAAGGACTCGATCGACGATCCGCTCGCCTGGGCGATGCTCACGGCCATGAGCCAGCGCATACGGCAGGTGGACCGCGCACTCGAGCAGCTCGACACGGAGGACCAGGCGCGCAAGGAGCACCTGAGCGGCCTCATCACGTCGCGTCGGCAGTTCGTGTAGGGAGCGCAGTCCCCGCGAGGGCGCCGGCGATCTCCCTAGCCGTCGTCAGTGCCGTCCTCGGTCGTATCCGGGGTCGTCGTCGAGGCGTCCGCGCTGCCGAAGAGCTTGCGACCGAGACTCGCTGCTGCATCGAGGGCATCCTCTGCGGCGTCTGAGGCCGCGGCGGCGGCGTCCTTCGCCCCGGGAGCGGCGTCGTCCCACGCCTGACTCACCGCTGCCGCCGCGGTGTCGGCGGCATCGCCCAGTGAGTTTGCGGCGTCCTTGAGCGGGTCGGGTTCCGACGTCTCGTAGACACCGGAGACGTGCGATGCCTCGTGCCCGTTCGGACACGCTCCCTCGTCAGTGATCCAGACGTTCGCGCCGCACGCGTCGCACCAGCCGGCCTTCGCCATAGCGCATCCCTCCCGGGACCTTCCCCATACCGAACCGACAGCTCGACCGACGACGAACTCTTCAAGCCGAGTGTACGCGCCTCCCTGTGCGAGGAACAGCTGCTCGCAGACGGTGGACGATCGTCCACCGTCTGCACCGTGAACCACTGCGGCGACGGGCGTGACGTGCCGATAGATACGGTGGCCATCTCGGGATGACATCGGACGAGAGCCGCCGTCCAGAGGGAAGAAGCATGCAGTGTTCGAACTGCGGTAGTCAGAACCCACAGGACTCGGCGTTCTGCGGGAACTGCGGCGCGAACCTGCGCGCAGGCCAGACCGCCGGCGCGCAGCAGCCGACACAGCCGGTACCTCCC
>JAUVQN010000026.1 GCA_030598125.1 Coriobacteriia bacterium
CCCGTCGCGTCGAGCGCCGCTCTCACGTAGCGCTCGCCCGCGTTCGTGCAGACGAGCAGCCGGTAGCCGCGTGTGCGGAGAGCCGTGAGAGTCCCTTCGACGCCATCGTAGAGCTCGGCGCGATCCTCCATGTAGTCCGCGTAGCGTCCCCGGGCCGCGAGACGGAGCTCTTCCCAGTGATCGGTGTCCTCGGGACGCAGCGCCCCGCGGTAGAAGTCCTCGCTCGTCATGCCGAGCAGATGCACGGGGCTCTCGCCTTCGAAGCCAAGTTCGAGCCCCTGTTCCTCGGCCGCGTCCGCGAGGACCTGGCGCACGAGGGGCTCGGAGCGCAGCAGCGTCCCGTCCAGGTCGAAGGCGACGCAGGGAGCGCCGAAGCTCAGGCCGCCGTCTCCGTACACCGCCATCTCCTCCATCGCAGGACCGCTCAAGGGCACCAGGGCATGATAGCGTCTGGAACGGAGCGACTCTACCGCGCGGCTGCACAGCGTCCGGCAGCGACCTGCGGAGAAGGGACCCGCGTGGACCGGATCGCCACCTACATCGTCACGCACCACAAGCGCATCATCGCCGCCACCGCGCTGATCACGATCGTGGCGCTGCTCATGTTCTTCCGCATGGCGTTCAACGCGGACGTCGCCGAGTTCATGACGGACGGCAACGAGCGCGGCGAGGCGTTCGCGGCCCTGCAAGAGAAGTACGAGACGGGCGATCCCATCAACGTGCTCGTCACGCTCGAGGACGGCACGTTCGCCGACGGCGAGGCACTCGCCGACCTGCGCGAGCTCTCGATGGGGATCGAGGAGCTCGACAGCGTGGACTCGGTGGCCGCGGTCCTCCCCGACGACGAGACGCTGCTCGAGATCCTCACGATCGTGCGGATGCGCATGCTCGAGCTGCAGGGGGGTGCGCCGGGGACCTCAGCGCCGACGACGGGCACGGTCCCGCGGGAGGCGCCACCCGGCGGCGCCGCGATCCAGCCGCCAGCACTCACCGTGGACGACATCCCCGACGTCCTCGCCGAGCTGCCTCCCGAGGCCGTCCGCGAGGGTCTCCTGAGCTCGCCGACCGCGGAGCTCCTCATCTCGCCGGACGAAGGGGGCACGCTCCTCATGGTCGTGCCCGCCGGCGACGCGTTCGAGACCGTCCGCGAGTTGCGCGAGTACGTCGAGGACGAGGCTCCGGGCGACTTCGAGTACACGCTCTCGGGCAACCCGGTCATCTGGGAGACCGTGGTCGGGATGTTCACCTGGTTCCTGCTCGTCGTCCCGCCGGCCGTGATCGTGCTCCTGCTGGGCACCTTCTACCTGAACATCGGCGACCCCAAGCTCACCATCATGGCCATCGTCCCAGCGTTGCTGGGCTCGATCTGGACGTTCGGGTTCATCTTCGGATTCGGCTACGAGGTGGACATCGTCACGATCCTGGTGCCGATCTTCGTCATCGTCATGGGCTCCGCCGACGGCCTCCACTTCGTGATGCACTACCAGGAGGAGGTCGCGCGCACCGACGACACGGTCGAGCGCGTCACGACGACGCTCAGGCAGATCGGCGTGCCGATGATCCTCACCACCATCTCCACGGCCGCCGGCTTCCTCTCGTTGCTCGTGACCGACGTCCGGCCGATCCGGCAGATGGGCCTCTTCGCCGCGGTGGGCATCGTGTTCGCGGGCATCATCTCGTTCTTCTTCCTGCCGGCACTCCTCTCGCATGCGAGGGTCAAGACGAAGACGAACAAGGCGCTCCTGGGCACGCGGCTCGTCGCGTGGATCAAGCGGCTCGCGACCGGCCGCGCGCCCGCCATCGTACTCTCGGTCGTGCTGCTCGCGTTCGCGGCGTACTTCGTCCCGAGGCTCGAGGTCTCGAGCGACCAGCTCTTCATGTTCAAGGAGGGGCACGAGATCCGTGAGGACTTCGCGAAGATGGAGGAGGGCCTGGGCGGCGCCACCCCGCTCATGGGCGAGTTCACGTACGACGCGGACGCCGATCCTCAAGCCGAAGAGGACCGTATCCTCGCGGCGACCGAGGAGCTCGAAGCGCTCCCCGGCGTGCGGCAGGTCTTCTCCGCCGCCGACATCGTAGCGCTGTCCGAGGAGGCGTCCGCGCTGGGCGCCGCCGTCGGAACGGTCGAGCTCTCCGAGGACACCCTCACGCCGCTCGGGCGGATGGTGAGCGAGGACGGGCTCAGGTTCGTCCTCTTCCCCGAGGACTTCACGACCGAGGACCTGCGAGCGTGGCTCGACTTCGCGGACGAGAGCGATGACGTCCGCCTCATCACGGGCATGCCGGTCCTCTGGGACGAGATGGCGCGCATGGTGCTCTGGGCCCAGACCGGCTCGCTCGCCGTCGCCTTCGCACTCGTGACCGCGATGTTGCTGCTCGCGTACCGCCGCCTGAAGGAGACGCTCATCTCACTCGTACCCCTCGTCCTCACCATCCTGACGCTCCTGGCCTTCATCTCGGCGAGCGGCTTCCAGCTCAACCTCGTGACCGCGATCCTCTCGAGCATCGTGCTCGGCGTGAGCATCGACTACGCGATCCACTTCACCGCCGCGATCGACTACGCGCGGCCGAAGGGACCCGGCTACGTGCTGCGCGGCATCGACAAGGCGGGACGGCCGATACTCGCGAACGCGACGGGGATCGCCGTAGGGCTCTCGGCGCTCTGGCTCTCGCCCTTCGACATCCACGGCAACGTCTCGATGATCTTCTGGGTGTCGATGACGACGGCCGCGCTCACCACACTCATCGTGATCCCGGCGCTCATGCCGCGGGACGGGGTGCGGCCCGAAGACGGGTGAGCGGCCCTTCGGCGCGTGATCAGCGGGTGATGGCGATCCTCAAGCGCCACGTCGCGAGCGCGAACACGATGATTGCGAACGTCCCCAGCACCGCCAACTCGAGCCAGATGTCGAGGATCGTCCCGTCGTAGAGGATGAGCTCCTCGAAGGCCTCGATGCCCCAGGCGTGCGGCGAGACGTGCGCGACCTGCCAGAGCGTGGGCGAGAAGATCTTCATGATGCTCAGCGGCAGCATCGCACCGCCGAGCGCCGCCAGGCCGATCCCCACGAGCACGCCGACCCCGCCGGCCTGCTGGTCGTTGCTGAACGTCGCGCCCATGAGCATGGCCACTCCAGCTGCCCCGAAGGCGAAGACCACGAGAATCGCGATGGCGCCGGGCCAGTCTCCCCAGTCCACGCCGAACGCGATGGCGGTCCCGGCCATGATGAAGATCCCCTGCACCATGGCCACGAGGAAACGGCCGAGTCCCTCGCCCGCGAGGATCTGTCCGATCCGCGTGGGCGTGGAGACCATCCGCCGCGAGACGCCGAGCTGCCGGGATTGTATGAGCGCAGTGGAGCCCGTCAGCGACGTGAGGAAGACGAAGAGCAGCAGCTGCGAGTAGGCGCCGAGTTCGAACTGACCCATCTGATCGAAGACGAACGGCTCGCCGACCGAGTCCTGCTCGATCGTGACCCGCTCGGACTCCTCGGCGAGCTGGGTGGCGGAGTCTAGCGCGTCCGAGAAGCCAGCGTCCACCTGTTCCTCGGCGAAGGCCGCGGCGCGCAACAGTGCTCCCTGCTCGGTCACCGCCGACTCGATGGTGTTCCTAAGGGCGCGCGCGTCCTGCTCGGGCTGCGCCACGAACTCGATCGTGACCTCTTCACCTGCGCGAAGCGTCTCGTCGAAGCCCTCGGGGATGATGAGGCCCACCTCGAGCTGCCCTCGCTCCACGGCCAGGATGACGTCTTCGCGGCTGTCCCACGCTCGCACGTCCACACCCTGGGCCGCTTCGATCCGTCCAACGAGGTCGTCACCGAGCTCGCCTGCGTCCACCGAGACGATGCCGACCCTCGGGTCGTTCGTCCCGCCGAACGCGGCCCCGAGCACGAGCACCAGGAGCATGGGCAGGATGAACACGAAGAAGACGTTCGAGCGCTCCCGCACGAGCCGCGTGAGGCTGTTCCATCCGATGACGAAGACCTTCTTCACCGGCTCCTCCTCATCGCGTCCTCCCCACCGAGCGCTGAAGGAAGAACCAGGCGATCCCCCCGGTCACGAGGCCGAACGCGAGCAGCGCGCCCACCGAGGGCAGGATGTCCGCCAGCTCGCCGCCCTGCAGATCGCCGAGCCCGCGCAGGAACCACGCGTGAGGTGTGAACAAGCCGAGCGTCGCCATGAACCCGCCGACCTGAGCGATAGCGAAGAACGTCCCCCCGAGGAACGCCAGCACGAGCGCGATGATCGCCTGGAAGTTGGACGCCTGTTCCTGGTTCTTGGCGACGGCTGCGACGACCGCGAGGATGCCCATCGCCGCGACGACGGCGGCCACGACCAGAAGTGCCACGCCGAGCGGGTTGCCCCATTCGGCTCCGATCAGGAGTGTCGACGCGACCACCAGCACCGTCATGCTCAAGATCCCGAGCGCGAACGAGGTGAGCGCCTTCCCGACGATGATCGAGCTCCGGCTGACGGGCGCCGCGAGCAGGCGCTGCATGGTGCCGAGACGTCGTTCCTCCAGGAGTCCGCTCACGCCGAAGGCGACCGTGAAGAAGAGGAAGAAGACGGCCATACCGGCCGAGAGGTAGGTGGTGCTGTCGAGCTGCTTCGTGGAGGCGCTCACGTCCTCTACCGTGATCGGATTCACGGTGGATGCGGCCTCCTGTGCAAGCAGGGCGGCGAGCATCTCGGGGGTGACGGCGCCGGGCGCTCCCTCGGCCCCCGGCGACACGCCGGACGCAGTGCCGCCCTCCTGCGCTATCGCGGCCATGGCGTCGGGCAGCACCGTCCGCACCGCGACGTCCACGGCGGCCAGCTCGGACGAGAAGCCCTGCGCGACCGAGTAGGCCACCTGTGCGGAGAGCTCGGAGCCGGCCGCGCCGATGATGGTCATCTCGGCCGCTTCACCGGCGAGGACGGCCTCCGAGAAGCCCTCCGGGATGACGAACGCCGCGTCGGCGCTCGCGACGTCGTCGCCGGCGAACGCGTCGGAGCCCGTCTCGACCTGCTCGCGCGCCACCTCGACGCTCTCCACGGTGCGGATGACGGCGATGCCGTCGTCCTCGAGCCCGCCGAGTGCCTCGCCGAAGGCCTCCGAGATCTGGCCACCGTCCTCGTCCACGATCACGTACTCGGCCTCGAACGCGGCGTCGTCGAGCGGACCGAAGATGAAGCTGAAGAGGATGGCGAGTCCGAGCGGCGCGATGATGCCGTAGACGAGCGCCGAGCGGTCCCGCAGGCGCTGGCGCAGGTCCTTGCGGGCTATGAGGAACGCCGCGCGCACGTCAGTCCCTCCGCGCGCGGCCGGTCAGGTGGAGGAAGACCGATTCCAGGTCAGGCTCGTCCACGTCGACGCTCGTGACGACCGCTCCGGCGCCGGTCGTCTTCTGCAGTATCTCCGTGAGGTTGGACGCGGCTCCGCCCACGATGAGGTCGAGTCCGCCTTCCCGTTCGCCGACCTCGACGACGCTGGGAAGTCCGTCCACCGCCTCCGCGGCACTCTTCAGATCCCCCGAGGCGACCACGCGCACCCGGTCCTGCGAGCCGATGAGGTCCACGAGCTCGCGACGGGTCCCTTCGGCGACGATCTTGCCGCTATCGATGATGCCGACGCGGTCGCAGAGCCGCTCCGCCTCCTCCATGTAGTGGGTCGTGTAGAGGACGCCCATGCCCTCGATGCTCAGACGCTCCACGCTCTCGAGGATCGCGTTACGGCTCTGCGGATCGACACCGACAGTGGGCTCGTCGAGTACGAGCAGGTGCGGCTTGTGCAGAAGCCCGATGCCGATGTTGAGGCGCCGCTTCATGCCGCCCGAGAAGTCGTCCGCCTTGTCGTCGGCACGCTCCGCGAGACCGATGAGCTCGAGGACCTCGCTCACGCGGCTCTTCAGCCCGTCGCCGCCCATCCCGTAGAGCCGACCGAAGAACGTCAGGTTCTCGCGCGCGGTGAGGTCAGGGTAGATCGCGATGTCCTGAGGGACGTAGCCGACGGCGCGCTTGGGCTCGACGGAGCGCGTGGTCATCCGTTCGCCGTCGACGAAGACCTCGCCCGCGTCCGCCTCCAGGAGGCCACAGATCATCGAGATGCTCGTCGTCTTACCAGCGCCGTTCGGGCCCAGCAGCCCGTACGTCTCTCCGTCGGAGATGGTGAATCCGACCCCGTCCACGGCCACGATATCGCCGAAGGCCTTGTGGAGATCGCGGCATTCCATCACGAGGCCGTCGCCTGCGTCCCCCATGACGCCCTCCTTGCACGTGTGGCTGTTCGGACCTGGCACGCGCCGCACCCAGGTGCACCACAGCGCGGTGCGTGCCGCGGCCCACTAGGAGTGCATACCCCGATACGGCGTCGAGCAGTCCTCCTAGGGCGACTCGCTCGTGGCGAGGTACTCGACGACCGCCTCAGCCTGCTCCTGATCGAGCGGCGCCCCCTGCTCGATCATGTGCTCGACCGCCGTCTCCCAGCCGTCCCAGTCGGTCCTCGCCTCGTCGATGACGGTGAGCGTGTGACAGACGACGCACTCGTCCTCGACGATCGCGAAGCCACGCTCCGCGACCTCCTGCCGCGTCGAGAGGTAGCTGACGATCGCGTCCTGCTCGATGTCGGTGAGCTCCGCGCCCCGCTCGACCATGTGGTCGACCGAAGCGGCCCAGTCCTCCCAGTCCATGCGGGCTTCCGTGACGACGTCGAGGTCGTGGCACTCTCCGCACTTGTCGGAGACGAGGACCCACGTGGCCTGCCTGGCGCCGGCGATGTCCGCGTCCTCGTCGGTCTCTTCGTCCGCGGCCGCCTCGCCATCTCCTTCGCCGGAGTCGGCCCCCGCGTTCTCTTCGGCCTCTTCCGAAGCGGCCTCATCCTCCGACGAGTCGGCCGCCCGGTCGTCCGTGCACGCCGCGAGCCCCAGAGCTCCGAGCGCGAGTGCGAGCAGCCACGTCAGCGAACGCGCCCAGCGAGTGATCCCCATCTGCCTACCCCCATCTCGAACGACTCCCGTGAGAGCGTATCGAATCACGCATGCGACAGGCCAGCGCCGATAGGCGCCGATGCGGGTATAGACCCGACAAGGCGTCGGCGGTCGTGCCGGCGCGCAAGCGACTCGGAGGAGGGATCATGGCTCGTGCCAGTCTGGTCACACAGCTCACGTGCAAGCTCGAATCGCGGGTAGGCCTGCTCGCGGTGATCTCCGGCAGGCTCGCGGAGGCCGGAGTGAACATCGGCGCCTTGCTCGCCTACGAAGAGAACGGGGTCGGCGAGTTCACGCTCGTCTGCGACGACACGACGAAGGCGGCCGAGGTACTGAACGGGCTCGGTGCCGAAGTGGGCGAGGAGTCCGCCGTGTCCGTCGAGATGGACAACGAGGCGGGCGCGCTCGCCGAGGTGTCCGAGACGATCTCCGAGGCGGGCGTGAACATCTACTACGCCTACGCGACGGCATGTGGCGACACGTGCGACTGCACGCACGCGACGGTCGTCTTCCACACGGACGACGACACCCGCGCGTTCCAGGCGCTCTCGTCGTGAAGAAGCGGCTCGGTCCACAGAGCCGCTGCTACCCGATGCCCATCCCGCTCGTGCTGAGCGGGGTAGGCGACGAGGCGACCATGTTCGCGGTCGCCTGGACGACCGTCTGCGGCAGCGATCCCCCCGCGATCGCCATGGTGGTGGGACGGCGCCATCACACGGTCGCGCTCATCCGCGAGACGCGAGCGTTCACGGTGAACTTCGCCCCGGCGAGCCTCGCGCGCGAGGTCGACTACTGCGGTCTCACGTCCGGGCGTGACCACGAGAAGGTCGCCAGGACCGGGCTCACCCTGGCACCGTCGTCCGTGGTCACGCCGCCGATCATCGTGGAGTGCCCCTACAACCTCGAGTGCCGCTTCGTTGAGGAGATCGAGCTGGCCACCGGCTCGCTCATGATGGTCGGCGAGATCGTCGAGGCCCATGCCGACGAAGAGGTCCTCACCGACGACGGCAAGAGCGCCGATCCTGGCAAGCTCGATCCGCTCGTCTACATCACGGGGACGCGGGAGTACTTCCGGCTCGGCGAGCACGTGGCGGACGCGTACAGCGCCGGCCGGGAGCTGATGGAGGAACGCGAGTAACCGGGCGTGGGACTCGCCAGAGTCTCAGGACCTCAGACCTCGTAGTCCACGACCGCGCGGTCGACCTGGAAGCGGTTCACCATCTCCCGCACCCGCTCGTGCGCGGGATGGACTTGGTACGCTTCGAGGTCCTCCCAGGAGTCGAACTCCGAGTAGAGCGCAAGGTCCCACGCGGTCTCGGTGTCGTTCTCGTTCTCGACGAGCTCGTTCTGGAGCACGAAGGGGATCAGGTCCCGCAACGCCTCCACCTCCGTGCGGAGAAGGGCCACGTCCGCGTCCCTGCTCGACCCGGCCATGGTCTCTTCGACCCTCCAGAAGACGATGTGCTTGATCACGACGACTCCTCCTCCGCTCTCATCTCGCCGATCTCCTCGACGATGACCGGCACACCGTCCACCTCGCGCGGCAGCGCTCTCGCGATCTTGGACCGCTCGCGCGCGATCCCGACGAAGACGGCCTCGTGCCCCTCCCGGTCGCGCCCCACGCCGACCGACACGACGCCCTCCATCGACATGAACCGCTGCTCCACGCTCGCTCTCGCCTGCGCGGCGGACCCGTCCGCCGCGACCTCGGGCTCGCCGGCCTGCGCCTGCGCGCCGCCCAGCACCCGCCGAAGCCGTGCCCACACGCCGCTCACAGTCCCACATCGAGTGCGGCGAAGACATGCTCCACCCGGTTGACGAGCGTGGTGTCGTCACTCCCCCCGAAGAGCAGGCCCACCAGCCGGTCCTCTTCGTCGAGCACCGCGGACCCACTGTCGCCGCCCTGGCTCATCCCGCCGGCCATCAGTTGGTCGGTGAAGCGAGCATATCGCGCTCCGTACCAGACTTCGGCCGTCACATCGACCTGGATGACCTCTCCCCTGGTGAGGCCCGTCGTGCGTCCGCTCTTCCGTAGCCTCGTGCCCAGCTCGGCACGCGCCTGACCGGTCACTTCTCCGACGCCGAGGATCTCACCCAGGACGAGCCCCGGGTCGAGCGGACGGGCGAGCGCGGCGTCCACGAGGTTGCCCGCCACCTCCTCGCTGACCGCGCGGAGCCGAGCGTCGCTGCCGAAGAGCCGAGCGAACCAGTTGAGCGCGCTGGCCGCGCTCTGCGCCGTGCCGCATCCGCTCTCCGCCTCGGACAGCCGCAGCGGCACGAAGTCGGCGAGCGTGGCGATCGAGTCCTGGCCCACCGTGCCGCCGTCGTAGGAGGCGGGCTGCAGCACCGGGTCGCCAACGGTCCCGGCGTTCGAGTCGGCGAGCACGTGGTTGTTCGACAGGATGAGCACCTCGCCGCCCCGTCGCACGAGACAGCCGAAGGTGCCGGCCGAAACGTCGCGATGCCCGATGCTGACGCCTCCAGGCGCCGGACGGAAGCGTCCTCTCGGGTCGGCAGGAGGCTCGTTCGCGCCGAGCGCCCTGAAGCGGCCCGTGGCCACGACGTCGGTCGGGACGCCGGCGACGGCAGGCGGGACGAGCTCGTCCGCGGCGAGCTGCGAGCGCGGGACCTTCTCGGTCACGGAGCAGACGACCGCCACCTCGCCGGTGCGCTCGCCGTCCACGACCTTGTAGCCGACACCGGTCGCGACCACGTTGGGGCGCTGGTGCAGCTCCTCGCGCGCGCCTCGCAGCGCGTCGCCCGCTCGCTCGGTGCTCGGGGACACGGTACGACCTCCTTCTCAGGAGTTCGTTCCCAAAGACGGCACGCGAGCCCGGCCGGCGGACGGGTGGTGGATCAGCGGCCCAGCGCCGTGATGACGCGCGCGGTGTCCTTCGGCGTCCGCCCGAAGACGAACCCGGACGTGATCTCCCCCTGCGACGACGCCCAACGGACCTCCGTGAACCGACGCCTGCCGACCCAGCGTCCCGCGAACCAGGAACCGCCCTGCCGGATGTCGACGATCGCGTCGCGCTCGATGACGATCGGCTCCCTGGTGAGGAAGCGTCGGTAGCGGAGCGAGTCGTCGTCGATCTGCCACACGCCGTTGCCCCGCGCGAGCAGGCCGCCCCGTAGCACGCGCTTGCCGTACGCGTCGAGCGAACCGACGTAGTAGCCTTCGCCGCTGAACATCATCCCGGGGTGCGTCCTCCCGATCGCCTGCGTCGGAACCTCCACGACGATACCCGGCGCGGAGCGCGGATGCGAGGACCGGACGGGCGCGGCGCGTGCGAGCGCGGGACCTCTCTTACGCCTCGGATGCGTCCGGCGACAGGCGCTCCCGCTCGGAACGCTCCCGCAGCATCGGCGGGGAGGTGACTCGCTTCGCCGTCACCTTGTAGGAGAACGGGATGCCCAGCATGAGTCTCGTCTGCGACTTGAGCGCCGGGAGCATGCCGAAGTAGAGACCGGTCAAGGGAAGCAACAGCCACATGATCGCGAGCTCGAAGGGGAGCTTGAGCGGCTTGTAGTGGGCCGGCGGCGGGTTGCGCCAGAGCTCCAGCCCGACGGTCCCGAGCATGGCGACGGCCCCGATCGCGAAGAGGTATGGCACGACGCCGGAAGGATCCAGTCCGGTGGGACTCTGGAGTGACGCACGCTGCATCTCCCAGGCTCCGACCACGACCTCGGGTCGACCCAGCATCGAGAACAAGGCACTCGACTCGACGTTCAGCAGGTACGCGCCCACGACCAGGAACCACGCGACGACCCGGATCACGTGCTCGTGCGTGACTTGCGCGATCCGGAACGCGTGGAAGCGGTTCGGTCGCTTCAGTCGGCGCAGCTCGCCGAAGAGGTACCCGACGTCCTCCGCACCCCATGCGTGTCGCGTCGTCTGCTCGTGGTAGGCCCTGAGCCCCCCGAGCAAGCCGTCGCCGTCCGCAGCGTCCGCGCCCGTGGGGAGGAACACCGGCCGCATCCGAAGGTCACCTTCCCGATGGAGCATACAGCGCAGGAACGCGTGCCAGTCCTCGGATATCACGCCCGGGTCCCACCACCCGGACTCCTCCATCAGCGTGAGACTCGTGCTGTACGTGGAGATGGGGAGAGGCGAGTAGAACGGCATCGCGAGCTCCGCGAGCATGCGCCCGTTCACGAACCACATCGTGAACCTGACCGGTGCGGAGACCTCCCACAGG
>JAUVQN010000089.1 GCA_030598125.1 Coriobacteriia bacterium
CACGGGATCTACGAGGAGCGCTGCCAGATGTGCGGCGAGTGCGTGCTGGACCAGTCCGCGGGGATCTGCCCGGTCACGACCTGCCCCAAGGGCCTGTTGAACGGCCCGTGCGGGGGGATGTGGGAGGGCAGCTGCGAGGTGCTGCGCGACCGCGAGTGCACGTTCGTGCGGATCCACCGGCGACTGGAAGCGCAGGGCAGACCGGCGACGCACGAGATGGTCCGGCCGAAGGATCACTCGAGGAAGCTGAAGCCCGGACGCGTCAACCTGCGGGCAGATCGCGAGGCGGGCCGGTGAGCCGTCTCCAGGGGATGCTGGAGAAGGCCGAGTTCGTGGTCACCGGCGAGATCGCTCCTCCCCACGGGACCGACATGAGCGCCATGCTCGACTCCGTGGCGCTGCTCGCTCCCGCCTGTCACGCGCTCAACGTGACCGACAATCAGGGCGCCACGCTGCACATGGCGAGCATCGTGGTGTCGAGACTGTTGCGCGATGCCGGAGCCGAACCCATCTTCCAGCAGACGTGCCGCGACCGGAACAGGCTTGCGCTCGAAGCCGATCTGCTCGCGGCATGGGCGCTCGGGCTCGAGAACGTGCTCTTCGTCACCGGCGACGATACGAGGTCGGGGGACCACCCGGAGGCCAAGGGCGTCTTCGACGTGGACTCCACCCAACTCATCGCGATCGCTCGTGGGATGAACGGCGGCGAGGACATGCAGGGCCGATCGCTCTCCGGCCGCACCGGCTTCCACATAGGCGCGGCTTCGTTCCCGGAGGCCGAGCCGTGGGACATCCAGTCGGCGCGCATCGAGAGCAAGGTGGCGGCGGGCGCGCGGTTCTTCCAGACGCAGGCCTTCTTCGATCCCGGCAAGCTGGTTCGCGCCGTCGATGCCACACATGCGATGGGTGCGAAGGTGATCGCCGGTGTGCTGGTGCTCCGAAGCCCGCGCGTCGTGGACTTCGTGAACGAGAAGCTCGCGGGCCTCTTCGTACCCGACTCGATCGGCGAGCGCATCAAAGGGGCCGACGATCCTGTCGAAGCCGCCATCGACCTCGCCGTGGAGCAAGTCAGCGTGGCTCGAGATGTCGCGGACGGCGTGCACATCATGCCGCTCGGACTCGAGGCTCGAGTCCCCGAGATCCTGTCGCGGGCGGGCGTGCTCTGAGCGTCCCGTCCCTCTCGGGAAGCGGTTCGTCCTTCGGCGGACCGATTCGTCACGCGCGTGAGCGGCTTCGTCCTCCCATCCAGGAACGGGTCTGACGACGCCCGATACGTTGAGCATGGATCGTCAGGTAACCCGTGACGGAGGCTTTCGGATGCAGGACGTCCGGACACCACTCGACGGTGACACAGCGTCGGACCCGGCGGACCCCAGGGTCCTGGACGCGTGTGCTCGTCGATACCACGCGGTGGCCTCGCTCTTCCGTCCGCCCGACGGTCCGTGCGCAGCGGCGATAGGCGTGCTCGCAGAACCCTGCCTCAGTCCCCGGGGGAGATGTTCTCTGCGAGGCGGGCGCGTGGCGGAGGCCAGCCAGCAGGCGCTGGCCAGTCTCGGCGACGCGCGCGACGCGCGCTTCCTGAGCCGCAACACCCTCGGTGGCGTGGAGGAACTCTGTCTGCCGGGCTTCATGCGGGTCCACCGTTCCTACATCGTCCGGCTGGGCGGCGTCACGGGCGTCCGGCGTGCGTCCAAGTCCTCGTTCCGGCTCGTGCTCGGCGACACGGACAAGACGGAGATCCCTGTCAGCAGGCGGCTTGTCGCGGACGTGAGGGAGCGCCTCGGGCTCGAGTGATCGCGCTCGCCGGAGTGCTAGGATGGTCCGCACCGACGGCCCCGCCTCTCGAGGACGGGGTCTCTCTAGCGGAGTCGCTACGGGACGAGGAGGCGCCATGCGCATCGCCGTGTTGGGTGGAGGACCGGGAGGCTACCATGCTGCGTTCGAAGCGACGCGGCTCGGCGCAGAGGTGTCCCTCGTGGAGCGCGGTCCTGACGAGCTCGGAGGCACGTGTCTCAACTGGGGCTGCATCCCGACCAAGACGATCCTCAGGACGGCGCACATCATGCAGGACACGCGGCACGCCGCCGTCTTCGGACTCGAGTCGGATGTCGCCCAGCTCGACGTCTCCGGCCTCCGAGCGCGCAAGGACGACGTCGTGGCGGAGCTTCGTTCTCAGATCGCGGCGTCCGCCGAGCGCCTGAAGGTCGAGCTCGTCTGGGGCACCGGACGACTCTCGGCGCCCCAGACGATCGAGGTGGAGCTCGCCGGCGGGGGCACGCGCTCCGTGGAAGCCGACGCGGTCATCCTCGCGACTGGCTCGAAGGTCTTCGAACTCCCGAACATCGATCACTCGCTCCCGGGTGTCTGGACGTCCGACGACGCGGTCTCCCTCACCGAGGTGCCCGAGCGCATCCTGCTCATCGGCGGGGGCGTCATCGGACTGGAGTTCGCCTGCGCGTACACGTCCTTCGGATCGAAGGTGACCGTGGTGGAGCTGATGCCGACGGTGCTCCCGGGCAACGACAAGCGCGTGACGAAGACGGTCCAGAAGGCCCTCGAGGACCTCGGCGTCGGCTTCCGGCTGGATCAGAAGGTCGAGACGGTCGAGCAGGACGGCGCGGCGATGCGCTCCACGCTCGATACGGGCGAGGTGATCGAGAGCGACATCGTCTTCTCCGCCGTCGGCCGCATCCCGGACTCGGAGGGGCTCGGGTGTGCCGAGTGCGGCATCGAGATGGACCGTGCCGCGGTCCTCACGGACGAGCACATGCGCACGAACGTCCCCGGTGTGTACGCCATCGGGGATCTCATCGGCGGGATGATGCTGGCGCACGTGGCTGAAGAAGAGGGTGTCATCGCGGCGAGGAACGCCGTGGCCGAGCTGTCCGCGGCCGAGGGCGAGACGCCTCAGCTGGAGCGCGTCGACTACGATGCGGTGCCCGCGTGCGCGTACACCTTCCCGGAGGTCGCCGTCGTCGGCTCGAGCCGCGACCCGGCGAAGGAGCGCGGCCTCGACGTGGCGCAGTCGGTCGCCAAGTTCACCGCGAACGGCATGGCGCTCGCGGAGGGGGACGCGGTGGGATTCGTCCAGCTCGTGAGCGAGAAGGAGACCGGGCGTATCGTCGGCTGCCAGATCGTCGGTCCCCACGCCGTCGAGATCGTGCACGAGGTGGCGGTTGCGATGCGCAACCGGATCGGAGTGCGTGGTCTCGCGAAGACGGTACACGCGCACCCGACGGTGAGCGAGGTCGTGCGGGCGGCCGCGCACGACGCGTGCGTCAAGTGCGGTGTGTGATCCCGCGGGCGAAGCGGTCGAGACGCGCGCGAACGCGAGACGGGGGAGGGCTCGGGTGAGCTACGCGCACGGACCGGGCGTGGAGCGGATGCCGGAGTGGCTCGCGCGGCCTATCGCGGCGCCGGGTCGACAGTCGCACGTGAGCGGACTCCTGGACGAACTCGAGCTCAACACGGTCTGCGAATCGTCGCGGTGTCCGAACAAGGGAGAATGCTTCGGCGCGGGGACCGCGACGTTCCTCGTCATGGGCGATGCGTGTACGCGCTCGTGTCGCTTCTGTGCGGTGGACCAGACCTCTCCAGCTCCCCTGGATCCCGACGAACCGCGAAGGGTAGCCGAGGCGGCCGTCGGGATGAGGCTCGGCCACGTCGTGGTGACGTGCGTGACGCGGGACGATGTGGAGGATGGCGGCTCGCGTTATCTCGCGGCGGTAGTCCGCGCGCTCAGGACGAGACTCTCCGACGCTTCCGTCGAGGTCCTGACCAGCGACTTCGCGGGTGATCTGGCGCAGGTCGACGTCGTGCTCGACGCGGGCCCGGACGTCTTCGACCACAACGTGGAGACGGTCCCGAGACTCTACGGCTCGGTCCGGCCGGAAGCCGACTACCAGCGCAGTCTCGCGGTGCTCTCCCGTGCGCACGCGCACCCGTCGCGAGTCCCGGTGAAGTCCGGTCTCATGGTCGGGCTCGGCGAGACGCACGATGAGATCGTGCGCGTGATCCGCGACATCCGGGCGACGGGATGCTGTGCGCTGACGATCGGCCAGTACCTGCGGCCGTCCAAGCGGAGCGCCCCCGTCGAGGAGTTCGTCACCCCGGAGCGATTCGAGCGCCTCGCCGAGGCGGCACGCGCAGTCGGCTTCACGGCCGTCGCATCGGGTCCGTTCGTGCGTTCGAGCTACCGGGCGGCCGGTCTGTTGGAAGAGCTCAGACGCGACGCGTGAGACCGGTTCGTCGCCCCGTCACACTCGTTCATCGCTGGGAGCGAGCACCACCGGCTCGCTGACGCGGTCCCTTCCCGCCTCTTTGGCGGCGTAGAGGGAGCGGTCCGCTGCGGAGAAGAGACGCTCGGCGGGATGCGGGTCGTCGGCGAGCCCGGCGGACGCGGTGGCGCTGCCGATGCTGACGGAGAGAGAGAGCTGGTCGCCGTTCACGGCGACGGGGACGGCGCGTACCGCAGCGAGGATCCGCTCTCCGAGGGCACGGAGCTGCTCGACGTCCGCCTCCGGCGCGATGACGGCGAACTCGTCTCCCCCGTACCTCGCCACCAGGTCGGAGTCGCGCACGGTCTCGCGCACCGCGGTGGCGACCGCGAGCAGTGCGCGGTCGCCGACCACGTGTCCGTAGGTGTCGTTCACCCGCTTGAAGAAGTCCACGTCGAGAAGGAGCACGCCGAGGGCACGACCGTAGCGCATCGCCCACGCCGTCCACTGCGCCATGTGCGCGTTGAGCGCACGGCGGTTCAGGAGGCCCGTGAGCCCGTCACGGTTCGCGTATGCGGCGAGCAGTCGGTTGTCGTGCCAGACGCGCTCCAACAGTCTGCCGAGGAGCGCGGAGTGCGATCCGGCAGGCGCGCGCTCCGTGATGGCGTCGGTCAGCCGTCCCAGGTGGTCCCGGTACGACGCGTTCCTCACCTCCGCCGCGGCCGGTTCCACGAGCTCGAAGAGCTCGCCGAAGATCGGGTCGATCATGTAGAACTCGAGCTGGGCGGCGATGGTGAGGGCCTCTTCGCAGGAGAGGGTCTCGGTGTTCTCCGGGATGAGCAGGCGCATCTCGCAGAGCCGTGACTCCATGTCGGCGACCAAGGACTGATCGTCTCCGACGATGTCGGGAAGGAGGCCGCGTTCCCAGGCGTCGAGCAGCTCCGCCCACCACACGCAGTGCTCCCGCTCGTCCTCGGTCAGCTCGAGCATGAGGTCGCGTATCTCCGGGTCGTCGCAGCTGTCGGCGAGACGCGCGTAGACATCTCGAGCGAGCGTGTCGATCGCCTCGCACTGGCCGAGCAGGTTCCTCATGGGATGCTCCTCATGAGATCTGACTCCCCCCGGATGCGGATCCTCCTACCTAGAGTGTTCCCCTGTGGCGGCCGCAGTCCTTCCCACCCTTCTCGCCTGGTCGGTCTCGAGCGCGCGACCGCCTGGGGGGAACGGGGTTGCCGGGAGGGGAGTCCGAGTCCAAGATTGTCAGATATGGCGTACGAGCCCAGGACATACCGGGGGGCCGTCCAGGCCGAGGGCCTGGTCTCCTTCGAGGTGTCGATCAGCGAGACCGACTTGCTGATCCTCGCCGAAGAGGACCTCACCGATCTCGCAGAGGACCTCGTGGTCGCGGCGAGGTGGGAGATCGAGTCCTTCATCCAGCGGCATCCCCGTTTCGAGAAGACGCTCGCACCCTACGAGGTCCCCGACGACGCGCCGGGGCTCGTGCGGCGCATGGCGAGCGCCGCCGTGCGCGCGCGGGTCGGTCCGATGGCGGCGGTCGCGGGAGCGGTCTCGCAGTACGTGGCCGAAGGGCTCGCCGA
>JAUVQN010000151.1 GCA_030598125.1 Coriobacteriia bacterium
CGCATCACATTATCGCATGCGACGGTGACGGCATCCTCGGACACGTCCGATGCCCAGACCCGGACACCCTCGCGCTCCGAGGCCACCGCACAGGCGACGGCGCCCGAACCGGTGCACAGGTCGAGAGCGATGGGCTCCCGGATCCCTTCCGAGAGAAGCCTGTCGAGATGCTCGAGCCCTACGTCCACGAGCACCTCGGTCTCCGGACGCGGGATGAAGACCCCCGGGCGCACGTGCAGGATGAGATGACGGAAGGGGACCTCGCCGGTCACGTGCTGGAGAGGCTCGCCCGCTGCTCGGCGCGCCACCGCGTCACGGAGCCGGGCGCGCTCATCGGCCGAGAGCGGACGGGGGCGATACGCGTAGAGCTCGACACGCGAGAGGCCGGTGGACGCGGAGAGCAGCCACTCGGCAGAGCGCCGGGGCTCGCTCACGTCCTTCTTCTCGAAGTACTCTGCGGTCCAGTCGAGGGCCTCACCCACCGTCCAGACCCTCTCGGGCACGACTAGACGACCGCCTGCAGGCGCTCGGCTCGGTCGGCTGCGGCGAGTGCCTCGACGATCTCGTCCAGATCGCCCATGAGGACGCCAGGGAGGTTGTGGACCGTGAGTCCGATCCGGTGGTCGGTGATCCGGTCCTGAGGGAAGTTGTACGTGCGGATCTTCTCGGAACGCTCGCCGGACCCGATCTGCCCGCGGCGCTCCTCCGTGAGTTCGGCCTGCTGGCGCTCCACCTCCATCTCGAAGAGACGGGCCTTGAGGATGCGCATCGCCTGCTCGCGGTTTTGCAGCTGGCTCTTCTCGTTCTGACACGAGACGACCAGCCCCGTGGGCTCGTGTGTGATGCGGACCGCCGAGTCGGTCGTGTTGACCGACTGGCCACCGGGACCCGAGGAGCGGAAGACATCCACCCTCAGGTCGTTCGCGTCCACCTTGATCTCCACGTCCTCGGCCTCCGGCAGCACGGCGACGGTCGCAGTGGATGTGTGGACCCGGCCCTGCGACTCGGTCTCCGGCACGCGCTGCACGCGGTGGACGCCAGACTCGAACTTCATCCTCGAGTAGACCATCTTGCCCTTGACCATGAAGATGACCTCTTTGAAGCCGCCCTGGTCCGACTGGGACGACGAGAGGTCCTCGACCTTCCAGCGCTGCGACTCCGCATAGTGGCGGTACATGCGGTAGAGGTCGCCGGCGAAGATCGCGGCCTCGTCGCCGCCCGCGCCCGCACGGATCTCGATGATGATGTTCTTGTCGTCGCGCGGGTCCGGCGGGAGCATCATCCCCTTCATCTCTTCCTCGAGCGCCTCGCGACGCTCATCCAGTTCCTTCAACTCCTCGGTCGCGAGCTCGCGCATCTCGGCGTCGGCCTCGTCGTGCGCCAGCTCGCGGGCACCGTCGATCTCCTCGAGCACGCGGAAGTACTCGCGGATGCGCTCCGCCAACGGCGCCATCGCGGCGTGCTCCTTGGCGAGCCGCACGTACTCGGTCTGGTCGTTGACGACGTCCGGGTCGCCCAGCCGGGCGTTCAGGTCCTCGTACGTCGAGAGGATGGTCTCGAGCTTCTCCCTCATGGCGTGTGCCGCTCGCCTCCCGGCTCGCCCGACGTGTCCGCCTCGCTCGAGGCGGCGGCCCCGCCGGCGTCGTCCACGCCATCCACGGCACCTTCGAGCAGCTCGTCCGCCGGCGTGTAGCCCGCGGGAGGCTCGCCCGTCTCGCGCTCGACGACGCGAGCGAGCGCCTCGACGGCGATCTGGATCATGTCGTCGTCGGGCTCGCGCGTCGTCATGCGCTGGAGCTGGAGGCCGGGCCAGAGCATCACCTTGACGAACGGGTTGTCCGGGAACTTCCCAGCGAGCTTGATCACCTCGTAGGCGAGTCCCGCGATGACCGGCAGGAGCACGATCCGGCTCGCGACGCGGGTGGCAAGCGTGTCCGCCGGCACGAGGGAGAAGACGAGGATCGCGATGACCATGACCATCAGCAGGAACGAGGTCCCGCAGCGGACGTGGAGCGTCTCGTAACGCTGGATGATCTCCGGCTTGAGCGGCAGTCCCCGCTCGTAGGCGTGGATGGTCTTGTGTTCCGCGCCGTGGTACGCGAAGACACGCTGGATGTCACGCATCCGGCTCACGAGCCATATGTAGAGGAAGAAGATCGCGATGCGGATGACGCCGTCGATCAGGTTCCACCAGAACGTCGACTCCCGCACGGGCGCCCCGAGCAGGTTCGTCGCGACGGCCGGAAGCACCACGAACAGTCCCACGGCGAGGCCGATCCCGAGGATGATGGTGACCGTGACCTCCTTGGCGGAGAGTCCGGCATCCTCGTCGTCCTCGGTCGCACCCGCCACCGCCGCCGAGATGCCGAAGGCCTTCATCGCGAGCACCAGCGTCTCCCACAGCCCCCACACGCCGCGCACGATCGGCCAGCGAAGGTAGTTCCTCGTGGCAGCGGCACTCTTGAGATCGTGGTCCTCCACGTGGATGAGACCGTCTGCGCGC
>JAUVQN010000024.1 GCA_030598125.1 Coriobacteriia bacterium
AGCAGCGTCTGCATGGGCATACGGTCTCCCTGCCAAGCCTGTCGGCTGCGGCCGCTCGCTGCGCTGCGCGCACGCGGGCACTAGAGCGATTCTACCCGTTCTCGACATGCTACAGTGTGCCTGACCAGGCTCGGGTCCGGCGCAGGCCGGTCGTAGCGTGCGACGGGAGGGTGCCCGCGGTGTTGCCCGACGACCTGTTCGCGGGTGTCGCGTCCGGCGTCATCGTCCTCGGTCTCCTCGCCTGGCTCGGCTACCTCGGCGCACGCGTGGTGAACCGATTCAAGCTGCCCGCCGTGACCGGATTCCTCGTGGTGGGCATCCTCCTCGGACCGAGCGGGATCAATCTGCTGTCCACCGAGACGCTCGAGAACCTGGGCTTCATCGAGCCGATGGCGCTGGGGATCATCGTCTTCCTCATCGGCGAAGAGCTCACCGGCCGCATGCTGCGACGCCACCCCTGGCAGTTCTGGCTCACTTCGGCGCTGAACATCCTCCTGCCGACGCTCCTCGTCGGCTACGCCGTCTACCGCTACATCCCCGGGGAGCCCACACTCGCATGGGTCCTCGGCATCATCGCCATGTCCGGCGCTCCCGCCACCATCATGGCCGTCATCGCCGAGAAGCGTGCCCGCGGCGGGATATGCGACACCGTGCTGGGCTGTGCCGCGCTCGACAACATCGCGTGCGTGGTGGCGTTCGCCATCGCGGTCCCGATCCTCCAGCTCGCCACCGGGATCACGACGTCGGCGACGGAAGCGGGCCTCGACATCGCGCAGGAGCTCCTCGGCGCGGTCGTCCTCGGCGCGGTCGCCGGCGCGTTCATGGCGTGGCTCCTGAAGCGCGTGAGCGACCGCGGTGAGATCCTCGCGGTGACGCTCATCCACGTCGTGCTGGTCGTGGCGATCGCCGAGGCGATCGGCGTCTCCGAGCTGCTCGCGCCGCTCGTGGCCGGAGTGACGCTCGCGACGTTCGAGGAACGCAGACAGACCCGGAGGCCGGTCTTCGAGTCCTTGCGATCCGTGGAGTTCGTCGTCTACATCCTCTTCTTCACGATCGCGGGAGCGAGCCTGAACCTCTCCGCGGTCGTCGCCGGCGGCGTGCTCGTCGTCATCTACATCGTCGCGAGGGCGCTCGGCAAGATCGGCGCCGGCTTCCTCGGGGGGCTCACGCAGAGCATGACGCCGAACGAGTCGCTCTGGCTCGGGCTCAGCATGCTGCCCCAGGCGGGCGTCGCGGTAGGCCTCGGCCTGGCGGCCGCACAGGCCTTCCCCGAGGTGGGCGCGACGATCAACGCAGTCGTCCTCGCGGCCGTCGTCGTCTTCGAGCTGACCGGCCCGCTCGCCACACAGCAGGCCATCCAGCGCGTGGCGACCTGCGAGTACATCCCGCCCGAGGGCGAGACCGACATCGCCCCGGAGAGGGCCACCGTGCTCGTCCCGGTGAGCTACGCCTTCAGCGACGAGCGGCTCCTCTTCCTACTGCACATGACGTCGGCCGGTCGCCCCAACGCGCGTTTCGTGCTCACCAAGATCGTGACGCACACGCGCCCGATCACCCGGCAGTCGGCCGTGAGGAAGGGCCGCGACATCCTCGAGGATCTGAAGGAAGCCGCCGAAGATGCCGGCTACGAAGTCGAGACTCGGCTCGTCGAAGCACCGAGTGTGGGCCCGGCGCTCTCGCAGCTCGCCCGCCAGATGGACGCCGAACTCGTCGTCATCGGCTCCGGACAGGAGCGCCGCTTCCTGAGACGTTCTCTTCTGAAGGGACCGATGCACAAGATCCTCGACGATGTCTCCGCGCCGGTCCTCGTCGTGCCGGAACGTTTCGAGTCTCACGAGGAGGACGGCGTGAGCGAGCCAGTGCTCGTCCCGATCGCCGACCCGGACGCTGACGCCGTCTCCCTCGAGGATCCCGAGGACACGGTCGCGCCCTAGCGCGAGCCCGATCGCGTCCCACAGCGTCGACCGACCGAGCTCGGATCAGCCCGCGACTGCGTCCAGGAAGTCGAACAGCACCGCGTTCGCCCGAGCGTAGCGATCCGGCGCGCCCGCGATGTCCTCCGGCACCTGCACGAACGGACCGGGCTCCGCGGAGTCTTCGCGACACTCGCGCAGCAGCGCCTCGACACCGTCCGGCGTCGATTCGAGGTGGAATTGCAGTCCCACGACGCGGCCGTCGCCCGTCGCGAACGCCTGGTTGTCGCACGCCTCACTCGACGCGAGACGGCTGGAGCCGTCGGGGATCCCGAACGTGTCGCCATGCCAGTGGAAGGCATCGAAGCGACCGGGAAGCCCCAGCTCGGGAGCGTGGACGGTGGTCGAACGTGCGACGGGGAACCAGCCGATCTCCTTCTCCGGCGCACGGGTCACGTCCGCACCCATGACGTCCGCGACGAGCTGCGCTCCGAGACAGATGCCGAGCACCCGGGTGTCGCCGCCGACCGCCTCGGCGATGAGGCGCTTCTCGGCAGTCAGCCACGGATGCTCGCGCTCGTCGTGTGCGCCCATCGGCCCGCCCATCACGACGAGCCAGTCGAAGCTCGCTCGGGACGGCAGGTCACCCTTCCAGGCCATATGACCCCGTGCCTCATGCCCACGCGACCGCGCCCAGTCACCGATCGCCCCGGGTCCCTCGAAGGGCACGTGCTGTACCCACGCGATGCGCATCCCGTCTCCTGTCCGTCTGTCGGTCCGAAGCGCCAAGACACACGCCACGCTCATCCTACGCGGCGCGTGTCGCGGCACCGTGTCGCGCGCCCGACCCCCGCGGCGGGCCGGCCCGATCGACGCGGACGGTTCAACCCGACGTCGGCGTGCGTGATAATGGCTGCGGTCCGCACCGGAGCCACGACACTGTGCCCGACGGAGAGAGCCGGGACGAATGACCGAGGACGAACAGCCCCAGACCTTCCCCGAGCGCGTAGGTGAGTACGTCTTCGGCGCGAGAAGGAGCTTCAACGAGTTCCTGCACCTGGAGACGTCGGGTGCCGTCGTCCTGCTCATCGCCACCGTGGCCGCGCTCGTGCTCGCCAACTCCGCGTGGGGAGAAGCCTACGAAGAGCTCTGGCACATCGAACTGGGCTTCAAGCTCGGCGACATCGTCGAGACGCAATCGCTCCTCCACTGGATCGACGATGGGCTCATGGCGCTCTTCTTCTTCGTCGTGGGGCTCGAAATCAAGCGGGAGTTCATCGTCGGCGAGCTCGCGGAGCCGCGCAAAGCGGCACTGCCGATCGCCGCGGCCATCGGGGGCATGGCCGTGCCGGCTCTCATCTACGTCGCCATCAACCTCGGCACCCAGACGCAGGGAGGCTGGGGCATCCCCATGGCGACCGACATCGCGTTCGTCCTCGGCGTGGTCGCACTACTGGGCAGCCGCATACCGGCGTCCGCGAAGGTCTTCATCACCGCACTCGCCATCGTCGACGACATCGGCGCCGTGCTCGTGATCGCGGTCTTCTACACGGCGGAGATCACGTGGGCCTGGCTCGCACTCGTGGTGGTACTGCTGCTCGTCCTCGTCTTCCTCAACCGGATGGGCGTGATGGCGCCGCTCCCGTACGCCCTCGTCGGCTCGGTCGTCTGGTTCGCCTTCTTCCAGTCCGGCGTGCACGCCACGATCGCCGGCGTGCTCGTCGCGTTCACCATCCCCGCCCGGGCCCGCATCTCGCCGATGCAGTTCGTGGGCTGGGCGAAGGAGAAGCTCGAGGACATCGTCGATGCCGAGGTGCCCGGTGCGCACGTGCTGGAGAGCGACGACCAGCAACTCATGGCTGCGGAGATCCGCTCGGAGACGCTTCACATGCAGGCGCCGCTGCAGCGGATCGAGCATGTCCTCCTTCCATTCACGACCTTCGTGGTACTGCCCCTCTTCGCACTCGCGAACGCGGGTGTCCGCTTCGTCGGCGAGCCGGTGCTCGAGTACCTCACCGAACCTGTGAGTCTCGGCATCATCGCCGGGCTCGTCCTCGGCAAGCAGATCGGCGTGACGGCGTTCTCGTGGCTCGCCGTGAGGCTCAAGATCGCCGAACTCCCCCCCGGCGTGCACTGGACGCACGTGTACGGTCTCGGTGTGCTCGCGGGCATCGGTTTCACGATGGCGCTCTTCATCTCCGGTCTCGCGTTCCGAGCGGAGCTCCTGGTGACCGAGGCGAAGCTCGCCATCCTGGTCGCGTCGCTCATCGCCGGCGTCTGGGGCTACGCGTACCTGCGGTACGCGACGCGCGGGCGCGACGCCGGCGTGGCCGAGGTCGCGGAGACGGCGGTCGAGAGCGCGACGTGAGAGCTCCTCACGCAAGAGACCCCGGCCTGTGCCGGGGTCTCGTGGGTGCTGGTGGACGAGAAGGGAATCGAACCCTCAACCCCCTGCCTGCAAAGCAGGTGCGCTCCCGTTGCGCCACTCGCCCTAGGGGATATCGCCCGCCGACCGGGCTGCGAGCAGGCACACTATAGCACGGTTTCACTGCAGCCCAGCGGGGGTACGCACCCTGCGAACGGCCGCCTGAGCGAGAAGGAGACGCGATGGATCCGATACTGTCCCGCCGCAGCATCCGGAAGTACACGGACGAGCCCGTCTCGGACGAGGACCTGCACTACTTCCTCGAAGCCGCGATGGCGGCCCCTTCGGCAGGCAACCAGCAGCCCTGGCACTTCGTGGTGGTGCGCGATCGTGCGACGCTTGACGCGGTACCCGACCTCCATCCGCATGCCCGGATGATGCGACAGGCGCAGGCGGCGATCCTCGTGTGCGGCGGAACGGGGGGACTGACGCACCCTCACCACATGCCGCACGACTGCTCTGCCGCGACCCAGAACATCCTGCTCGCCATCGAGTCCCGCGGTCTCGGCGGCGTGTGGCTCGGCGTCTACCCGAACGAGGACAGGGTCGAGGGGATGCGCGAGCTGTTCGGGGTGCGCGAGCCCTACGTGCCGTTCTCGCTCATCGCGATCGGCCACCCGGCGGAGACGAAACCGCCCTCGGAACGCTTCGACGGGAAACGGGTGCACTCTGAGCGCTGGTAGGCTTCACCGGGCATAGTCAGGCCCGAGGCGACCTTCGCACCGCTCGAGCCTCCCGACTTTTGGGATTCAGTCGAAGGTTCTCGGCCGAGTGAGTGGTCCCTCTCGGCCTCACCTCGAGTCTCTCGCAGGAGCTTATGCCCGATCTCCCGGGGACCGTGGATGCACTGGTTCACGCAACCACGCGATGTCCCTGTCCCGTCGTCCGGGAGTCTTCATCTGCCGCCTCGGGCCAAACCTGGGTTCTGCTCTACCGTCTATTGGCTCGCGTCACCCTCTCAGCGACATGGCCACCTGGCTGCCGGCGTGTCGCGCGCCGGCCTTCCGCTACCAGCTATATACCCGCCCGAGACCCACGCTCCCCGGCGGACGGGCATTCCCGACGCGGTTCCCGCTCACTCCAAGGCGTCGAGCTCCCCGGAGAGCACATCCTCCTCGACGGCGCCCACGTATCGGTTCACTTCTGTTCCAGAAGAGTCCACGAGCACGAACGTCGGCACGAACTGTACGCCGAACTCCTTGGTCTGCTCGCTGAAGGACGCGTCGTCGGCGTTCAGGACGGCGAAGTGGACGCGTTCTCCGTACTCCGAGTACAGCCTGTCGACCACAGGCTCCATCTGGATGCACGTGGGTCAACTGTCCGTGTAGAACTCGTACATGACGGCTTCGCCGTCCGCGGGCAGCTCGCCACGAGGGACATCGGACGCATCGTCGGCGCCACCGCCCGAACAGCCCCAGGCTCCAAGGGAGAGCACGATGAGCGCCGCCGCGATCGCTACCGAGCCGGGCCTTCTTCTCGTCATGTCGCCTCCTGGATCGTGGTCCGCCTTGCGCGACCCCGCCTGAGCGGGAGTCCCTCAAGTGAGAGTATCCCCCGACGCACGGAAGGCTGTCGGCCGAGACGACACGCGTTGGGGTGGTCTGGGTCGGATGGGGTAGGATGCAGATAGAGCATTCGTTCTCAAGATCCGATCAGGGGGGATCAAGAACGAAGGTGCGAGACGCGTCCAAGCTTGGGGGTGAGGGGCGCCGCCCCTTCTGTAGCGCACATCTCGCAGCCGCTGCGGTTCCGTTGGTGCTGGCTCCAACCGTGTGAACAATGGCCGGCTGCCCCTCACTCCCAGGACACGACCCGCTCATGCAGCGAGGGCCCCCGCCGGGGCCCTCGCTGCGTCTTCGTCTCGTCGGCCTCGCGACCTGGGTCGACCGTACGGCCGTCAGGTGAGAAGTGTGCGCCTAGCTTCCCGCCGCGAGGAAGTCCACGACCGTGTCGCGCTCCTCGGGCGTGAGGTTCGCACCATTCTGGATCATCCGGTCGACGTTGGCCTCCCAGCCGGCCCTGTCGTAGTCGGCCCCCTCGACCCTGATCAGGTCGTGACAGACCGTGCAGCGCTCCTGCACGAGCGCCTCGCCGTCGGACATCCCCTCGTCGGCAGCGCCGGCGTCCTCGGTCGCCTCGTCGTCGGCGGCTTCTTCCTCGGTCGCCGCGTCCGACTCCGTCTCCGTATCCGTCGACTCGTCGCTGGGACTGTCGGAGCTGCAGCCGGCACCGACGACCAGTGCAAGCGCGAGCGCGAGGATCGCCAGCAGCGAGATCAAGCCTCGTAGGTCGGCTCGCCTCATCATGTTCCACATCACCTCGTCATCGATCGCCCGACGGGACATACAATGGATACTACCCATGTCGATCCCGACTGTCGCTCCGGCGGGCGAGGGCCATCACGGATACGAGGGTGTCGAGTGATCCTACATTCGAGTCGCGCGAAAGCATCACTTCCCGTGAGGCGGATGACCGTCCCACGCAGACGGCGAGGCCCGTGGGTCGCGCTCGTGGTCGCGGTCCTCGTCGCCCTCCTGCTCGTCGCCACAGCCTGCACCAGCAACTCGGACACCACCACGCTGGTGAGACTCGACGGCGTGCCTGTCGAGGTCGACGTAGCCGAGACGTCGGCCGAGCATCTGCGCGGCCTGCAGGGCGCAGACGCCCTCGGCGATGGCGAGGGCATGCTCTTCGTCTGGGACGAGTCAGCGCTCCGCACGTTCGGCATGAAGGACGTGAGCTTCCCGATCGACGTGATCTTCTTCGACGAGTCGTTGCGCGTGAGCGCGATCGAGCCGCTCGATCCCGGTGACGAGGAGCGCGTGACGAGCCCGGGGCCGAGTTCCTACGTCCTCGAGACACCCCGAGGCTGGGCGGACCGTGCCGGCGTCGCCCTCGGAGACCAGCTGGAGATCGGCGAGTAGCGTCCGGATCAGGCGGCGAGCGCGCCCGTCACCTTGGAGAACTCGGCGCGATGGTGACGCACGACGTCGCCGGGCGTCCCGAACTGCACGGCCTGCCGGGCGAGGTGGTCCGCGACGTCTTCGAGAGCCTCCGCGGTCGGACGCTCGAAGTCGTGCCCAAGATCCCTGAAGGCCATCCGCACGACGCTGGCGAGCGTCCTTCCGAGCTCGTCGGCATTGGTCGCCATGTGCAGCCGCTCGCGCGTCTTGATGAACGTCTCCTCCTGTGCGACGAGGAAACACTCGATCATGAGATCGCGCGCCTTCTCCGGCGTGAGACCGGCCAGCGCGTCGGGCTCCAACTTCCACGTCGGCTGGTACATCGCACATCCCCCTGACTCGATACTGCTACCCCTACAGGTATCGGCCCTTCGGTCGTCGCGGAGTGTGACGCGCGTCACGCCTCGGGGATCGTGGAGCGCAACGGCTCGGGAGACACGAAGCCCCTCCCGGTGCGCACGAGGCGCGGGAGGGGCTCTCGGGATCGGAGGATGGTGGGCCCGAGTGGATTCGAACCACCGACCTCACGCTTATCAGGCGTGCGCTCTAACCGACTGAGCTACGGGCCCTCGCGAAACGCCTGGCAACCGTATCCCACGCTTCTCCGGCGTGTCAAGGAAGCTCGTGTTGCCGCGCGCCGACGACCGTGACCTGCAGGGACCTGGTTCTCGGACCGTCGAACTCACAGAAGAAGACACCCTGCCACGTGCCGAGCTCCAGCCGGCCTTCCACGATCGGAAGCATGACGCTCGGGCCCACGAGCACGGCCTTGATGTGCGCGTCCGCATTGCCTTCTCGATGACGCCAGCCTGCGGATCGAGGGCACTGACCACCGAGCCAATCGAGGATGTCCGCCGGGACGTCCGGATCGGCGTTCTCGTTCACCGTCACGGCGGCCGTCGTGTGCGGACAGAAGAGCATGGCCCAGCCGTCCTCGACACCCGACTCTCCCACGATCTCGGCGACGTGCCGGGTGACGTCGAGCATCTGCTCCCGCCGGTCCGTGCGCACAGCCAGCGTCTTCATCGAGGCTCCTCCCTCGCGACCTATCGGCGGACCGTGCCGTCGCGGACGCCCGTGTGCCGCGCAGCGCTCATGTGCGGCCCCGTTCCCGCCGACGGGTAGAGACAAGGGACACGGGCCAGGCCACTTCGGCAGTCCCCTTCAGTATCATAGGCGGAAGCACGCGGAACGGACGCGCCGTCACAAGCGAGCCGGTGGACCAGATGAAGCAGGTCAGGATACACAGCCTGAACATGGACGCGATGACGAACTCCCCCGTCGTGCTCCTCAAGGAGCTGGACGGGGACGACGAGCGCGTCATGCCGATATGGATCGGCCACGCCGAGGCCATGGCGATCCTGCTCGAGCTGCAGGACGTGCAGCCGCCACGACCGCTGACCCACGACCTCATCAAACGGATGCTGGATGCACTGGAAGTCGAGGTCGAGCGGGTCGAAATCACGCGCCTCGAGGAGAGCACGTTCTTCGCGATCCTCTACCTCGGCAGCGAGGGAAAGAGCCTCGACATCGACGCGCGTCCCTCCGACTCCATGGCGCTGGCGGTCCGCACCGGTGCACCGATCTTCGTCGCCGAGGCGGTCTGGGAGTCCGCCTCCCTGATCCCGCAGGAGTCGGTCGATGAGGAAGAAGAGGTCGAGCGTTTCCGGGAGTTCCTGGAGAACATCGACCCCGCCGACTTCGAAGAGCGCTAGGCAGCCTACTCGTAGCGGAGCGCCTCGATCGGATCGAGCCGGGATGCACGCCACGCCGGGTAGACGCCGAAGAAGATGCCGACCGCGCCGGCGAACAGGAACGCCATCGCGACCGCCCACCACGTGATCTGCGTCGGAACCAGACTGTCGATGGCCCAGGCGCCGAGCGCGCCGAGCGCGATCCCGATCACACCGCCGGCGACGGAGAGGGCCACCGCCTCGATCACGAACTGGCTCATGATGTCGTACGTGCGTGCGCCCACCGCCTTGCGGATCCCGATCTCGCGCGTCCGCTCCGTCACCGAGACGAGCATGATGTTCATGATGCCGATCCCGCCGACCAGGAGCGAGATGCCGGCGATCCCGGCGAGCATGAACGTGAGTGTGCCGAGGATCGTCGAGAGGAGCGCCAGCGTCTGCTCCTGGGAGAAGACGGTGACGTTGTCGCCGAACTTCGGTCGGAGCAGGCGCGTGATCTGCGCCGACTTGAGGTCGACCTCCTCGGGATCGGACGCCTTCACGATGATGATGCCGACGTCGCGCGTGCCGAGCAGCCGCTGCGCCGTGGTGTACGGCATATAGATCTGGTTGTCCTGGTCGCCCGTGAGCGCGCCGCCCTGGGGTTCGGTGTGGCCGATCACGACGAACCGCTGCCCCTCGATCGTGATCTCCTCGCCCACCGGGTCTTGCCCCGGGAACAGCTCCTCCGCGACGGTCGAACCGAGCCCCACGACACGCGCGCCCGCTTGTACCTCGCTCGCGTTGTAGTTCCTGCCCCCGGCAAGCTCGGCGGCGAAGACCTCGTCGACGTCCTCGTTGCCCGCCGATATCACCGTCTTGATCGAACGGTTCCCGCGCTCGGCTGTAGCGGGTCCCTCGATGACCGGGACCACCGCATCGAGCCCCTCGATCCGTCGCTCGATGAGTGCGGCGTCCTCGACGGCGAACGCCGTCCCGCCGAAGCCGCCGCCACCTGGGCCGCCGCCACCTCCCTCGAGGTCCGCGGGGAACACGAAGAGGAGGTTCGAGCCGATCCCTTCGATCTGTCCGGTGATGTCGCCCTGGACGCCGGTGCCGATCGCGACCAGGAGGATCACGGCCGCCACGCCGATGATGACCCCGAGCATGGTGAGGATGCTCCGCGCCTTGTTGGCGTTCAGGGCGCGGAAGGCGATGCGGATGCTCTCGAAGACGTTCACTCCCACGCCTCCTCTGGCGTCATCTCCTGCGCCTCTTGCTCGGCAATCAGGCGGTCCGCAACGATCTCCTCGTCGATCACGTGGCCATCGCGCAGCCGGACGATCCTCTCGCAGTGGCGGGCGATGTCCTCGTCGTGCGTGACGACCACAACCGTGATGCCATGGGCTTGCAGGTCCTGGAGCATCATCATCACCTCGATGCCGGAGTACGTGTCGAGGTTGCCCGTCGGTTCGTCGGCGAGCACGATGCTCGGCTCGGTGACGAGCGCCCGTGCGATGGCGACCCGCTGCTGCTGACCGCCGGAGAGCTGACTCGGGTAGTGACCTAACCGGTGCTCCAGCCCAACGCGCTCGAGCGCGTCCTTGGCCCGCTGGGAGCGCTTGCCACCCGTGACGCCCGAGTAGATGAGCGGCAGCTCCACGTTGACGAGCGCGGACGTGCGGGCGAGCAGGTTGAAGGACTGGAAGACGAAGCCGATCTCCTTGTTGCGCATCGCAGCGAGACGGTTCGGGCTCAGATCGCTCACATCCTGGTCCCCGACGATGATCCGCCCCGACGTCGGCGTGTCGAGCATGCCGATCAGGTGCATGAGTGTGGACTTGCCCGATCCGGACGGACCCATGATCGCGAGCATCTCACCGTCGCAGATCCTCAGATCCACGCCGCGCAGGGCGTGCACCTGGATCTCACCGAGGTCGTAGCACTTCGAGACGTCGATCGTCTCAAGGACCACGTCGCCGCCACACCCCGTCGCCTCGACCGGCGAGCCGGGGATGTCCGGCGTGTCGTCACAACCGCTCATCGGGTATCAGCCTCCGAACGGCGAGCCTCCGCCGATCAGGCTCGCGTTCACCTCGCTGTCGACAGAGATCTCCTCGCCATCTCCGAGTCCGCGCAGGATCTCCACCTGGGTGTCGGCGAACTTGCCGACCTCGACCACGCGCGTCTCGGCGACTCCATCGATCACCACGACGACGACGTCCTCGCCGTCGTCTTCGAGCAGCGCCTCGATCGGGATGACGACAGCATCGACGATCTCCTCGAGCTCGATGTCGGCGCTCCCCTGCATCCCCACGAGGAT
>JAUVQN010000050.1 GCA_030598125.1 Coriobacteriia bacterium
GCGTGATCTCGCCGATGATGCGGACCGCGAGCCCGGGACCCGGGAACGGCTGCCGGTGCACGATCTCGTCGGGCAATCCGAGCTGCGCCCCGACCGCGCGGACCTCGTCCTTGAACAGGTTCCGCAGCGGCTCGACCAGGTCGAAGCTCACCCCGCCCGGGAACGGGATGAGGTTGTGATGGCTCTTGATCTTGGCCGACTGCTTCGAGGTCCCCGACTCGATGACGTCCGGGTAGAGCGTCCCCATCGCGAGCCAGCGGACGCCTTCGAGCTTCTCGGCCTCTTCGAAGAAGACCTTCCAGAACTCCTCTCCGATGATGCGGCGCTTCGCCTCCGGATCGGTGACGCCGTCCAGGAGGGCGATGAAGCGATCCTCAGCCTCGACATGCACGAGGTCCACGTGGAACTGGTCGCGGAACACGTGCACGACCTCGTCGGCCTCGACGAGCCGGAGCAGACCGTGGTCCACGAACACGCACGTCAGCTGGTCGCCGACGGCGCGATGCACGAGCGCGGCGACCACCGATGAGTCCACGCCGCCCGACAGCCCGCAGATCACGCGATCGGTCCCGACGCGCGCGCGGATGTCCTCCACCGCGTGGTCGATGATGTTCACCATGGTCCACGTCGGGGGGATCTCGGCGACGTCGTGGAGGAAGCGCCGCAGCACGTCCATGCCGTGCAGCGTGTGAGCGACCTCCGGGTGGAACTGGGTCGCGTAGAGGCGGCGGACGGGGTCCTCCATCGCGGCGATGGCGGTCGTCTCGGTCCGGCCCGTCACGGAGAACCCCTCGGGCACGGCGCCGACGCTGTCCCGGTGACTCATCCAGACCTGCTGTTCGGAGGGCAGCTCGCCAAAGAGCGTGCCACCGCCGCCCTCGAGCGTGAGGCGAGCGAACCCGTACTCGCCGACGTCCGTCTTGGGCACCTCGCCACCGAGCTCGATCGCCATGAGCTGCATCCCGTAGCACAGCCCGAGGATCGGCACGCCCATCTCGAGGATGGCAGGGTCGATGCGCGGCGCCTCGTCCGCGTAGACGGAGGCCGGGCCTCCCGACAGGATGAGCGCTCCGGGGTCTATGCGCTCGAGCTCGGCTCGCGAGATGTCGTGCGGCACAATCTCGGAGTAGACGTTGCACTCGCGCACTCGTCGCGCGATGAGCTGCGCGTACTGCGCCCCGAAGTCGAGCACGAGGACGGGCCGGGCATCTTCGTGCACGTTGCGTCCTCCTGAACCGTTCGTGCGGCTCTTCAAGCGTCGCGCGACCGCGTCACGTACCCATCCCGACCCGCTGGTCGCGCTGGAGCGCCTTGCCCTCGGACTGTACGGACGGTGCGATCATGACCTCGGCCTTCTGGAATGGCTTGAGGTTCTCGTAGCCGCACGTGGCCATCGAGGTCCTGAGGCCCCCCACGAGGTTCAGGGTGCCGTCGTTCTCGCGCGCCGGACCGAGAAGGATGTCCTCGAGCGTCCCCTACCGGCCGGCACGCACGCGCGTGCCGCGCGGAAGCTCGGGATGGAAGGTAGCCATGCCCCAGTGGAAGCCCCGGCCAGGTGCCTCCTCAGCAGACGCGAGCGGCGAGCCGATCATGACGCTGTCAGCGCCGCAGACGATGGCTTTCGCGAGGTCACCGCCGGTGCGCATGCCGCCATCGGCGATGACGTGGGAGTACTGACCGGTCTCGTCGAGGTTCCGCATGCGCGCGGCCGCCGCGTCGGCGATCGCCGTCGCCTGCGGGACTCCGATACCCAGGACGCGACGGCTCGTGCACGCATGACCCGGCCCGACACCGACGAGGACCCCGACCGCTCCCGTGCGCATGAGGTGGAGTGCTCCCTGGTAGCTGCAACAGCCACCGAGGATCACCGGCACCTGGACGTCGCGCACGAACGCGTTCAGATCGAGCGGCTCGTCGTAGGAGGACTTGTGTTCCGCCGAGATGACCGTGCCCTGCACGATGAGGACGTCGATGCCTCCGTCGAGCGCGTACTGCGCGTAGCGCTCTACGTTCTGGGGCGTGAGACTCGCGGCCGTCAGCACACCGCCGGCCTTGACCTCCTTGATGCGCTCCGTGATGAGCTCGGGTCTCACGGGCTCCTTGTATATCTCCTGCATCCTGCCGGTGGCCTCTTCGGCGGAGAAGGTCGCGATCTCGTCGAGCTTGGCGGCGGCGTCCTCGTAGCGCGTCTGGATACCCTCCAGGTTCATCACGGCGAGGCCGCCGAGCGTGCCCATGGCGATCGCGAACGCCGGGTCGACGACACCGTCCATGGCGGAGGCGAGCACGGGCAGCTCGAAGGAGAACGTCTTGCCGCGGAAAGAGAACTCCCACGTGATGTCGATGTCGCGAGGGTCGCGAGTGCGCCGCGAGGGCACGATCGTCACGTCGTCGAAGCCATAGCCTCTACGCGCGGTCTTCCCTCGCCCGACCTCGATCTCCATGCGTCCTCCCTCGCGTCACGCGCGTGACCGCGCGTCGGTTCGCCCCACACTAGCCCAGGCCCAAAGGGGTGTCAAACAGGCGTTTACCAGGGGATTTGTAGACGTTTTCGCCACGCGTCGGACGGGAGTGACGATCCCCTTTCGGGAGCGCGGGGATGCGGGTAAGATGGGCGCAGGATCGCAGTCCCAATCGTAGTAGCCGTCACAGCAAGGGAGTGCACCGCATGCGTGTGAAGCTCTCGTTCGCCGCCCTGGCGACCCTTCTCGTCCTCGTCGCCACGTCCGCCGCGCCCGTTCTCGCGGCAGACACGCTCGTCTTCGTCGACCCCGGTCACGGCGGCCGCTACTCGGGCGCCACCTACGGCGTGCGGGAGGCCGACGTCAACCTCTGGATCGGCCTCGAGCTGCGCGCGGAACTCAGAGCCCTGGGATACGACATGACGATGTCGCGTACGAGCGACATCACCGTCGGCGGCGGCGTCGCGAGACCCGCGTGGCACTGGGACGACGACGGCGTCCACTTCCGTATGTGCGATGCCTCCTGCAGTCACGACGCACCCATCTCCGACCTCCAGGTGCGCTGCGACATGGCCAACCAGGCGGGAGCGGACATCTTCATCTCGATCCACAACAACGCCGCCGGCTCCAGCGCCCGCGGCACCGAGACGTACCACAACTGGGACAACAAGACGGACACGATCCTCTCCAGACGCCTCGCCGAGGAGGTGCAGGAGGAGGTCGTAGACTCGGTCGGGACGGTGGACCGAGGCGTGCACGACGTCGGCTTCTACGTCGTGCGCTGGTCGAACATGCCCGCGATCCTCGTGGAGGTGGGCTTCCTCTCGAACGCCACGGACCGCGCGCTCCTCCTCTCCCCTTCCTTCAGGCGGAGTGTCGCGCGCGGGATCGCCCAAGGCGTGCACGACTTCATGGCCTCCGATCCGTTCAGCGAGCTCGAACCTCGTATCTGGGGTGCCGACCGCTACGAGACCGCGGCAGAGATCGCCCGCGAGGGATGGAAGGACGGCGCTGACGCCGTCCTTCTCGCATCCGGCGAGAACTGGCCCGATGCGCTCGCCGCCACCCCGCTCTCCGCGAAGCTCGACGCCCCCGTGCTCCTCACGAGGGCAGGCGGGCTCCCGAACGCCACGGCGATCGCCATCCGCGAGATGGGACCGGAGGAGATCGTGGTGCTGGGCGGTGTCGGTGCGATCTCGCAGGAGGCGGCCGCGCAGGCGGAGCGGGCGGCCAACAAGGGACGCAGCGGTCCGATCGACGTGCGACGCATCGCCGGTGACGACAGATACCACACGGCGGGACTCATCGCGCAAGAGGTCGGTGTGCCCGCGGACGGGAGGGTCTTCCTCTGCTCCGGTGAGGCCTATCCCGACGCACTCTCCATCGGCTCGTATGCCGGCACGGTCGGCTCGCCGATCCTCATGACACGCTCCACGTTCCTCTCGCCCGAGACGGACGGCTTCCTCGACGGCGAGGTGCTCGAGGTCTCCGCCACCGCGATGGGCGGGGCGACCGACTCGGTGGAGCCCACCGGATCGGTCGAGCCCACCGACACGCCCGAGCCCCCAGAGCCGCCCGGGCAGCGCGATGTCGAGGGCGTCGTCGTGGTGGGCGGGGCCGGCGTAGTCAGCGACGACATCAAGAACCAGCTCGACGCCCGCTTCACAACCTCACGCATCTGGGGTTGGGATCGCTACGAGACGAACCTGGCGGTGCTCGAGACGTACTGGCCCGAGACGGACGGCGACCCGCTGGTGGCGACCGCGCAGGACTACCCGGACGCGCTCGTGGCCGGTTGTCTGGCATCCAAGCGGGGCGAGCCCGTAGTGCTCGTGGGCAGGAAGTACCTGCACGCCCGCACGCGGGAACTGATCATGAACGAAGGAGAGCGGTTCACCGGGTTCACCATGATCGGCGGCGACGGAGCGGTGGGTCACGTGATGGACTGGGAGCTCCTCAAGGCGCGGAGGTAGGCGCCGCACCGAGGCCACCGAAGCGGGCCGGTCCGGCCCGTCGACCAGTCGGCGGCCCCCTACGTGCGGAAGTGGAACCGCACCACGTCGCCGTCCTCGATCACATGCTCCTTGCCCTCGACCCTGAGCTTGCCGGCCGCGCGCGCCTCGTGATCGCCACCGAGCACGACGTAGTCGTCGTAGTGGACGACCTCGGCCTTGATGAATCCCTCCTCGAAGTCGGTGTGGATCACTCCCGCGGCCTCGCGCGCCGTGGCGCCCTTCGGGATGGTCCATGCACGGACCTCGTCTGAGAGCGTCGTGAAGTACGACTGGAGTCCCAGCAGCTCGTAGGCGGCTCGCACGAGCGAGTCGAGACCCGATTCGGTGAGACCCATGGACACGAGGTACTCGGCACGCTCGCCAGGCTCGAGCTCGGCGAGCTCGGCCTCGATCTTCGCGCAGATCGGTATCGTGGGCTCACCGTCGATCGCCGGCGGCTCGCTACCCGCGTGCTCTTCGTCGACGTTGGCCACGAAGAGCAACGGCTTCATCGTCAGCAAGTGCAGGTCTGCCACGAGAGCCCGCTCGTCCGGGGTCATCCTCAGCCGCATGGCACGATCCCCGGCCGCGAGCCGGTCACGCACCCGCTCGACGAGCTCGAGCTTGGGCGCGAGTCCCTTGTCCGCCCGCGCCTCCTTCTCGAGCTTCGGGAGGACGCGCTCCACGGTGCCCAGGTCCGCGAGGACGAGCTCGGCGCGGATCGTCTCGACATCCGCGACGGGGTCGACAGCGCCCGTCACGTGCGCGACGTCTGGATCCTCGAAGAAGCGGACCACTTCGCACACGGCGTCGGTCTCGCGGATATGCGAAAGGAACCGGTTGCCGAGCCCCTCGCCCTCGCTCGCGCCCGCCACGAGCCCGGCGATGTCGACGAACTCCACGACGGCGGGCGTCACCTTCGCGGGCCGCGCGATCGCCGCGACCCTCTCGAGCCGGTCGTCGGGCACGGGCACGACGCCGACGTTCGGGTCGACCGTGCAGAAGGGGTAGTTCGAGGCGTCGACGGCCGTGCCTGTGAGCGCGGTGAACAGCGTGGATTTGCCGACGTTCGGGAGTCCGACGATGCCTATGGAAAGCCCCAAGAGCCCCTCCTCCCCGCAGTGTCGCCGACCGGGGTACTCCGGTACTCTACTCCATGTGTCGCGGCAGCGTCAGCGCGACACACAGCCCGCCCTGCGGCGTCGCGCGGGACCGGCACCCGCCCAGAAGGAGGGTCCTCCCGTGCGCATCGGGATGTTCGCAGACATGTACAAGCCGCACATCAGCGGCGTCACCAACTGGATCTCCTTGTACCGGAGCCACCTCGCCTCTCTCGGGCACGAGGTGTACGTCCTCACGTTCGGCGACCGTGACTTCGAAGACGACGAACCGGGCATCGTACGCTCCTCCGGCCTCTCGATCGGCGACACCGGCGGGCAGTTCGGCTTCTCCTTCTCGGCGGAGGCCAAGCGCGTGATCGCCGAGCTGGACGTCGCGCACGTCCATCACCCGTTCCAGAGCGGCCGTCTGGCGCTCCGGGCGTGCCGACCGCTCGGTGTACCGGTCGTCTTCACCAACCACACGCGCTACGACCTCTACTCCGACGTGTATGCACGCTACGTCCCGCGCGCCGTCAGGATGGCCGCGCTGCGTTCGTTCCTCATCTCCTTCGACAGGAAGGTCGATCTCGTGATGGTGCCGTCGGCGAGCATCGAGACGTGGTTGCGGGAGATCGGCGTCGACGCGGAGCTCGAGGTCTTCCCGAATGCGGTGGACACGCGGCCCTTCGCCGACCCGCCGTCCCCCCTCTCCAAGTCCGACCTCGGCTTCGCAGAGGATGATGTGGTGCTGTGCTTCCTAGGGCGTCTCGGCGAGGAGAAGAATCTGGGCTTCCTCGTGGACGCCTTCACCGAAGCGGTCCGCACCGAGCCACGCCTCGCCCTCGTCCTCATCGGGAAGGGGCCCCTCCGCGAACCCCTCGAGCGACAGGCAGCGGCCGCGGGTCTCGCCGAACGCGTCCGCTTCACGGGACTCGTCCCCTACAGTGAGGTACCGGACCATCTCGCGGCATGCGACGCGTTCGTCTCGGCCTCCGTCACGGAGGTCCACCCGCTCACCATCATCGAGAGCATGGCCGCCGACATGCCCACGCTCGGCGTGGCCTCGCCAGGCGTCTCGGACACCGTGGTGGACGGCGTCACGGGCTTCACGACCGGCCTCGACAGGGGCGAGTTCGCCGCGCGGATGGTCGAACTCGGAGACGACGAGCTCCGGACCCGCCTCGGAGAGGGAGCGCGCAAGGAGGCCGCGGGCTACGACGTCCGCCTCAGAGCCGTGTCCCTGCTCGAGCACTACGAGCGGCTTGTCGCCAGGGAGCGGTAGCGGTGGACTGGGAGACCACGCGCGAGGCGCTCGCGCTGGGAGCGGCCGCATTCGGCGTCGGGCTCTCGGGGGCGATGTCGCCGGGGCCGTACCTCACCGTGACGGTCACGCGGACCCTGCAGAAGGGACGCGCCTCCGCCTTCCTCATGCTCGTGGGTCATGCCGTCCTCGAAGCGCTCCTGCTCGTGGGGTTCGCCTTCGGTCTCCAGCACTTCCTCAACCGGCCGACCGTCGCGACACTGCTCGCGCTCGTGGGGGGCGCCGTGCTCGTGTGGATGGGCTTCGGACTGCTCAAGGGAGCCGTCCGGGGGACGATAGACCCGGAGGTGGACGCGGACGCCGAGGAGTCTCGCTTCGGCCCGGTCGTGCACGGCGCCCTGGTCAGCCTCTCCAACCCCTACTGGACGCTCTGGTGGGCGACGATCGGCGTAAAGCTCGCCTCGGACGGACTCGCGATCGGGCCCATCGGCGTCGTCGCGTTCTTCGTCGGGCACGAGCTCGCGGACATCTCGTGGTACGGAGCGGTGATCCTCACCGTCTCTTCGGGGAGACGGCTGATCTCGGGACACATCTACCGCATGATCATCGGCGGACTCGCCGTCTTCCTGCTGGTGCTCGGCGCGAGCTTCGTCTGGGAGGGGATCGCCGGGTAGGCGCGTCCTGAAGAGATGCGCGGCCGCCGTGGGGAGGCGCGGGCACGGAAAGGGGCCCCGGACATGCCGTCCGGGGCCCCTCGTCGAGTCTGGATGCGCAGCGCGAGCGCTACATCATCCCCATCCCGCCGCCCATGGCGGCAGCCGCGGCTGCCGCATCGGCGGAATCCTCGGGGATGTCGTTCACGGTCGTCTCGGTGATCAGGATGAGCGCGGCGATGGATGCTGCATTCTGCAGCGCCGAGCGCGTGACCATCACGGGGTCGATGACGCCCATGCTGGTGAGGTCGCCGTACTCGCCGGTCGTGGCGTTCAGACCGTAGCCCTTGGTGCCCTCGGACTTGATCCTCTCCGCCACGACGGAGCCCTCGAAGCCCGCGTTGCTGGCGATCGCCTTCAGCGGCTCGTCGAGCGCGGCGCGCACGATCTTGACGCCGATCATCTCTTCGTCGTCGAGGTCGAGCTTGTCGAGTGCCGTCGCGGCGTCCACGAGCGCGACACCGCCACCGGGCACGATGCCCTCTTCGACGGCGGCGCGAGTCGCCTGCAGCGCATCCTCGATGCGGTGCTTCCTCTCCTTGAGCTCTGTCTCGGTCGCCGCGCCGACCTTGATGACGGCGACGCCGCCGGAGAGCTTCGCAAGCCGCTCCTGCAGCTTCTCGCGGTCGAAATCGGAGTCGGTGTTGTCGATCTCGGTGCGGATCTGACCGATGCGGCCCTTAATCGCGCCCTCGGAGCCGGCGCCGTCGATGAGCGTCGTGTTCTCCTTGGTGACCTTGACGGTCCGCGCGCGGCCGAGCATCTCCAGAGAGGCGCCCTCCAGCGTGGTGCCGAGTTCCTCGGAGACGACCTCGGCGCCGGTGATGATCGCGATGTCCTCGAGCATGCGCTTGCGGCGGTCGCCGAATCCCGGCGCCTTCACGGCGACGGACGTGAACGTGCCGCGGAGCTTGTTCACCACGAGCGTGGCGAGGGCCTCGCCCTCGATGTCCTCGGCGACGATCAGCAGCGGCTTGCCCTGGCGAGCGACCTGCTCGAGCAGCGGCAGCAGGTCCTTCATGTTGCTGATCTTCTTCTCGTGGAGCAGGATCATCGGCTCTTCGACGATGGCTTCCATGCGCTCCGGATCGGTGACGAAGTACGGCGAGAGGTAGCCGCGGTCGAACTGCATGCCCTCGACGACTTCGAGGACCGTGTCCATCGACTTCGCCTCTTCGACCGTGATCACGCCTTCCTTGCCGACCTTCTCCATCGCATCTGCGATGTGTTTGCCGATGGTGGGATCGTTGTTTGCCGAAATGGTGCCGATCTGCGCGATCTCGCCGGAGTCGCGCGTGGCCTTCGACATCTTGCCGAGGTCTTCGACGATCGCTGTCACGGCCTTCTCGATGCCGCGCTTGAGATCCATCGGGTTCA
>JAUVQN010000063.1 GCA_030598125.1 Coriobacteriia bacterium
AGGTCGCCGAGCTCGAACGCCGGATGGCGGCGTTGCGCGTACCCGGCGTGGAGACCTTCGAGGCGGACTCGACCGATGTCAGCGCGCTGCGCAGTACGCTCGGCAGACGCGTGCCCTCGATCGTGCTCGTCGACGCTCCATGCTCCGGGCTCGGCACCCTGCGGCGGCACCCCGACGCGCTGTGGAGGATGGACCCGGGACGCATCCCGCGACTTGCCGAGCTCCAGCTCAGGATGCTCGAGACCGTCGCCCAGGTGGTGCCTGGAGGCGGTGCTATCATCTACACGACGTGCACGGTCTCTCGAAGGGAGAACCGGGACGTCGTCGAGACCTTCCTCTCCGAAGGCTCCGGTCGCGAGTTCCGGACCGACCCGCTCGATGACGTCGTGCCCGGTTCGTGGCGGGAGTCGCTGACATCGGAGGGGTGGTTCGAGTCGCTTCCGGCGAAGGGCGGGCCTGACGGCCATTTCGTGGCGCGTCTGGTGCGCGCACGCTGACGGGAGTCTGGATCGGCGCAGTTCGAGGAGGAGACATGCGCAACACGCGGATCGTCGAGATGCTCGAGGTCACGGAACAGGCTGCTCTTGCCGCAGGCCGATGGATGGGCAAGGGGGAGAAGGACGCAGCGGACCAGGCCGCCGTGGCCGCCATGCGTCAGGCGCTCGGCGAACTCGACATCGATGGTGAGGTCGTGATCGGCGAGGGAGAGCGTGACGAGGCGCCGATGCTCTACATCGGTGAGAAGGTCGGAAAGGGAGGCGAGGCGATCGACATCGCGGTCGACCCCCTCGAGGGAACCAACCTGACCGCGTACGGGCAGCCGAACTCGCTCGCGGTCCTCGCCTTCGGTCCTCGCGGCACACTCCTGAACGCCCCCGACACGTACATGCTGAAGCTCGCCGGCGGTCCTCAGGTGGCGGATGTGCTCGACATAGACGCGTCTCCAGCGGAGAACATCGAGGCAGTGGCGGAGACGATGGGGCGCCCGAAGGAGGACATCGTCGTGTGCATCCTCGAGCGGGAGCGGCACGAGGAGCTCATCCAGCAGGTGCGGGACACCGGTGCCAGGATACGACTGATCAGCGACGGGGATGTCCACGGGGCGGTCGCGACAGCCATCGAGGGCACCGGGATCCACCTGTACATGGGGATCGGAGGGGCGCCCGAGGGCGTGCTGGCAGCTGCCGCCATGCGATGTCTGGGCGGGTTCTTCATGGGTCGGTTCCGCTTCCGCAGCGACGAGGAGAGGGAGCGCGCGGAGCACATGGCGGCATGCGACATCGACGGCGTTCTCACGATGGACTCCCTCGTGTCCGGCAACGAGTCAGCCTTCATCGCCACCGGCGTGACGGACGGGGAGATGCTGCGCGGGGTGAAGTACTTCGGCGCCGGCGCGCGTACGCACTCGGTCGCCATGGACTGTTCGACAGGAACGATCCGCTTCATCGAGACGGTCTACCACACGACGGGCGAACCGTTCTGGGTGAGGCGCGACTGACGAGGCGTGCTTCCTCGAGGCGCGGGTGCGCTCAGGAATCCGACGACGCCGGACAGGAATCGCACGAGTCGCTCGACTCCGCCGCGGGACACGGCTTCTCGTCACCGCCCGAGGGTGAGTCCGACGACTTCTCATCGGCGCTTCCGCTCTTCTCGGGCGTCTTCGTCGGGTAGTCCGTGGAGTGGAACCCACTCCCTTTGAAGACGACGGCCACGGGCGTGAACACTCGCCTGGCTTCAGCACCGCAGTCGGGACAGGCGGGCACGTCGCGCTCGGAATGCGGGCGGACGACCTCGAACGTCGTCTCACACTGGGGGCACTTGAAGTCGTATCGTGGCATGTCGGACTCCGTCCGGACGGGCGCTCTCCGCAGCGCCGAAGACTACACGCGGTCCGGTAGCTTGGCAAGCCGCGCGCGCTGCTATACTCCGCTCTATGCAGCAGTCCTCGAGACGCCGGTCTCTCGTCCCCACATCGCTCATCGTGGTCCTTGTCGTGGTCGCCGTCGGTGCGGTCGCGGCGGGTTTCGCGTTCGCCTATCTGTCGCGTCCCGAGATCGTGTCGGTCCCGTCCCTGGCTCGCCTCGAGCAGGTCGTCGCGCGAAGCGAACTCGCCCAGGCGGGTCTGGAGATGGAGATCGGGGACACACGCTTCTCAGCCACCGTCCCGGCTGGTGCGGTGGTCGACCAGGATCCGGCGCCCGGTGCAGACGTCGAAGAGGGCACGGTCGTGACGGTCGTACTCTCCGCAGGTTCCGAGAGCTTCGCGATGCCGGACGTGTTGGGTTTGCCGGTCGACACTGCGCGGGAACAGCTCGAGGCGAAAGGCCTGGATGTCGAGACGGTGTCGGAGCCCTCTGAGGCGCCGCCCAACACGATCCTCAGGAGCGAACCCGCTCCGGGCGGCCAGGTCACGACGGGAGACACGGTCGTTCTCGCTGTGGTCTCTGATGACGTCTCGGGAGACGTACTGTTGCCAGCCGACCTCTCCGACGCCGTCTTCGTGCTGGATCCAGCCTCGCCACCGGAGGGAGTGGTCGACCCGGCTATGGACATAGCTCGGAAGCTCAGATCCCTGCTCGAGGCGTCGGGTGCTCGCGTGGTCGTGACTCGCTCCGCCATCGAGACGGCGGCTACGCCCGCGAGCCGAGTGGCTCGGGCGGCGGAGACATCGAGTCCCATCGCCGCTGTCGGGCTCGAGCTCTCGGGTCCCGGGGACGCGGGTCGAGCGGTCCGCTCCCTCCGCTCGAGTCCCGAGACCGCGGATCGCTACCTGACGTCAGTCACACTCGCTCGGAGTCTCAAGTCGCAGCTGGACTCGCTCGGCGACGACGTGGCGTCCGCGGTGCCCGAGGAGGACACGGTCCTCGAGGTCGTGCCCGCACCCGGGGCGCGGGTGTTCTTGGGGTCCCTCGCGCACGGTCCGGACGCTGATGCGTTCGCGGATCCCTCTTGGTCGGACCGGATGGCGCGAGCACTCTATCGTTCGCTCGTCGAGGTGTTCGCGCCGGAAGACGAGTGACACCTGCCGTCGGGCGATGACGGGCGGCGTGTCCCGGCCCCGGTGGTATCCTCGCTCAAGGAGCCGCCATGCCGTCTCACAGGAGCGATCTCGCACTCTACCTGGGCGTCGTCATCGCCGCTGCGGCGCTGATCGTCGCCGCGGTGGAGGCGTCCTCCGCAGCCGTGACGGTCCCGATAGCCTTCGCCCTCGGTGTGCTCGTCGCACTCGTGCTGCACCGCGTCGTGCGGGCCACACACGCCGGTGGCTCTGGGGAGGAGGGGCCGAAGGACCCCCGGGACAACACCGGGATGTCCGCTGGCCCGGCTGCGTCGGCATCGTCCGCCACGTCGCCCCTGGCGACCGCCTCACCCGCCCCTGGCGATCCGACGCCCGGCGAGATCGGTGATGTCGGGGAGCCGGTCTCGAGCAAGCCGAGTGGACCTTCGGGCGAGACGCCGTCAGACGACGTCGGTTCCTCGACGTCCGATCTGGAGTCGGGCGTCTCGCTGGAGACGGTTGTGGTCCTGCAGAGACTCGAGGAGTCCCTGCAGGACATACAGCCGCTCACCAGTGCGGTCGCTCTGTGGCTCCTCGATCCTGCGAGCGCCACCTACCGTCTTGTGGAAGCTCGCGGGACGATGCGTCCTCCGTGCGTACCGCTCGATGCCGGCGAGGGGGTCGTCGGCACGGCCGATGACGAGGATCGTCCGTCACTCGGCCGCGAGACGCTCGTGCTCGATGGGGGCGAGAGCCGCCAGGTGTGGCGGTTCGCGTGGGGTCTCGAGGTCGGCGAAGCGCGCGGTGTGCTGTCCGTCGATGTCCTCACGCCCGAGCGGCCCGACGCGGTCGCACTCGAGGCTGCGGTCCGGTCGTATCGCGCCCCGTTGAGCGGGAGTCTCGCCGTGCATATCGCCCGCGACGAGACGCGCATCGTCCGTTCTCTCCTGGAGGTGGCGCGGGCACTCTCCCGTTCGTCGAGCGAGGGGCGACTCCTGGACACCGCCCTCGATCACGCGATGGAGATGTCCGGCGCCGCCACCGGCAGTGTGATGCTCGCGGACGATGGGGATCGCCTGCGCATCGCCACAGCGCGAGGTCTTCCGGACTCCGTCGTGGAGGGTACTGCAGTCTCGAAGGGGGAGGGTATCGCGGGCTGGGTGTTCGCGATGGGGAAGCCTCTCCTCGTCGAGGACATCCCGTCGCGCAACGCCAACAAGGGACGGCGCGACGTGCGCTCGGCGGTCTCGGTGCCCCTGAAGGATGAAGACGGAGTCTTGGGCGTCCTCAACGTCGGCAGCCAGGCGTATCCGGCGCGACTGACACGCAGCCACGTGGACGCGCTCGAGGTCATCGGGCGGCAGACGGCAGTCGCGCTGAGGAACGCGCGCGCCGTCGCCGAGTCCCGGGACCTCTACTTCGATACGCTCCGGATCCTTGCGGAGACCATGGAGTGGAAGAACCCCTACGCGGCCGGCGGGACGCGACGCACCCTGGACTACGCCCGGCGACTCTCCCGCGACATGGGGATGTCGTCAGGCGAGGCTCGGGCCGTCGAGATCGCGGTGCTCTTCCACGATCTCGGGATGTCCGCCGTGGAGGACGGGCGGGAGCCCGGTCGGCCGCTGTCCACGGTCGAGCGCGGGATCGTGGCGATGCACCCCGTCGTCGCGGCGCAACTCCTGGCGGAAGCGCCCTCGCTGCGGGCGGTCGCCCCGATCGTCTACCACCACCACGAGCGGTATGACGGCGAAGGGTACGTCGACGGTCTTTCGGGCGACGAGATCCCGCTGGGTGCGCGGGTCCTCGCCGTCGCGGACGCGTTCGTCGCCATGACGTCGCCGCGGCCGTATCGGGACGAGATGACGATGCAGGAGGCTGCGGGATCACTGCGTGAGAACGCGGGGACGCAGTTCGATCCGCAGGTGGTCGATGTCTTCCTGGAGTCGGTCGAGACATCCGGCGCCTGCACGGAGGCAGTGCCGCCGAGCGCGTGATCAGGCCCGCTGCACCTTCCCGGCCTTGAGGCACTTCGTGCAGACGTTGACCTTCATGGCGCGACCGTCGACGACGGTCTTCACCTTCTGGATGTTCGGCTTGAACACGCGATTCGTGACTCTGTGAGAGTGGCTGACGTTGCGACCCGCCGTGGGTCGTTTGCCGCACACGGAGCAGACCTGTGACATCTCTGGGGACCTCTCCAGTTCGCCGTCCGGCCGTCGCGCATCACGCGGCGCCGCTCGTGGATAACCCCGAGATACTAGCACACGGTTCTCGCGCCGCACAAGGATTCGCAGGTCGGCTATACTGTCCGCAATCTTCGGCGCCCGACGGGACCACGGTCGGTCGTCGCGGGAAGGGGTCCTCGATGACGGGTTCCGTGCGCGGTGACATCCACATAGCCAACGATGTCCTCGCGGATCTTGCGGGCTACGCGGCCATGGAGTGCTACGGCATCGTGGGGATGGCGAGCCCGTCGCTCAGAGACGGCGTAGCGCAGGCGCTCTCGCGCGACAAGCTCCGCAAGGGCGTGACGATCGCCAACGAAGACGACGCCGTCCGCGTGGACCTGTACGTGATCATCGAGCACGGCACGAACCTGACCGAGGTGGCACACAGCCTCGCGAACCGCGTCGAGTACACGCTGACCACGCATGCGGACGTGAAGGTCGCCTCCGTGGAGGTGCACGTGCAGGGCGTCAAGATCCGAAAGCAGTAGCCGGAGGACGCCGTGGCCGAGCTTGGAGAGATAACGGCTCAGGCCCTTCTGGAGGCGGCGGCAGCAGCCCTGCGCGAGCGGCGCGACGAGGTCGACAAGCTGAACGTCTTCCCTGTGCCCGACGGTGATACGGGCACGAACATGGACCTCACGATGGATGCCGTCCTGACTGAGGTGTCCATGCTTCCCCCCGAACCGACGCTCGGCGAGGTGTGTCACGCAGTCACACACGGCTCTCTGATGGGTGCGCGGGGCAATTCCGGCGTGATCCTCTCTCAGGTGCTACGGGGCGTGTGCGAGGCCCTCACTGAGGCGGATGCCGTGGATACGGACACGATCGCGCACGCGCTGGCGCGCGCCGAGACCGTGTCGTTCCAGGCCGTGCGCAAGCCCGTGGAGGGCACCATGCTGACGGTCGTGAAGGACTGCGCCGCCGCGGCCGGGCGTGCGGCCGAGGGCGGGCTCGAGCTCGCCGCCCTGCTGGATGTGGTCTCGAATGAGGCGCGCGATTCGGTGCAGCGCACCCCGGAGCTCCTTCCGGTCCTCAAGGAGGCGGGCGTCGTGGACGCTGGCGCGTACGGTCTGGCGCTGCTCGTCGAGGGAATGGTCGCGGCACTCGAAGGCCATGAGGTGCGGCCGTTCGACGTCAGCGTGCCGGTCCTCGAGCTGAGCGTCCATCCTGAGGACGACTGGGACGATGAAGGATACCTGTACTGCACGGAGTTCCTGCTGCTCGGCGAAGGACTGGACCGCGCGGCGGTCCACGAGTTCGTCGTCGGCGAGGGCGGGTCGGAACTCGTGGTCGGTGAGGGCACCGTGCTCAAAGTCCACGTGCACACGGACGACCCTGCTCGAGTCCTCGCGTACGCCACCGGGATCGGAGAGGTCGCAGAAGTGCACATCAACAACATGCGCGCTCAGACGACCGAGCGGGCCAGGACGCTTCGGGAGACGGGGGCGTCGGAGCGGCCGACGCAGGGCTGCGGGATCGTGGCCGTCTCCTCCGGGGAAGGCATCGGCCAGATCCTAGAGAGCCTGGGGGCTGACCGACTCGTGGACGGCGGACAGACGATGAATCCCTCTACCGCCGAGCTGCTCGCCGCCGCCGAGTCCATTCCCGCCGAACGCGTGATCGTGCTCCCCAACAACAAGAACATCGTCATGGCCGCAGAGAACGTCGATGAGCTCGCCTCCGGTCATGTCGTCGTCGTCCCGACGACGTCCGCGCCGGAGGCGTTCGCAGCACTCCTGGCGTACGAGGAGGAGGCGGAGCTCGAGACGAACGTCGCCGAGATGAGCGCCGCCGCCCGGGCGGTGAGGACGGGCGAGGTCACGCTGGCGGTGAAGGACTCCTCGAGTCCGCACATCGGTCAGATCTCCGAGGGTCAGGTGATCGGCATCGCGGATCACGAGATCGTCGCCGCGGGCGAGGATGTCACGCAGGTCGCCTTCGATCTCGTGGGACTGATGGTGGACGGGGCCGAGACGCTGACGGTGCTGGCCGGCGACGAGCTGCCGCAGGAGGGACTGGAGGACCTCGTCGCTCGTGTCGCCGAGCAGCACCCCGGTCTCGAGATCGATGCGCACCGAGGGGGTCAACCCCACTACCCGGTCGTTCTGGGCTTCGAGTGAGACGGACTCGCAAAGGGGGACGCGCGACATGCACCGCGTGGGGATAGTCTGCGACAGCACGTGCGATCTGGGTCCTGAGTACCTCCGCGACCACGACGTCCGCATGGTGCCGCTCAAGGTGCTCATCGACGGCGAGAGCTACCTCGACTGGATCGAACTGTCGACCAGTGAGTTCTACCGGCGTCTCGCCGAGGCGCGCGAGCTCCCGACGACGTCTCAACCTTCGCCGGCCGACTTCGGGGAGACGTACGCGGCCCTGGCGAACGAGGGCTGCGAGGAGATCGTGTCGATACATCTCTCCTCGCCTCTGTCCGGGACGTACCAGTCGGCGATCATCGCATCGGAGGACGCTTCCGTGCCGGTCAGGGTCGTCGACACGAAGCTCGTCACCCTCGCCACCGGTCTCGTGGTGAAGCGGGCCGTCGTGGCTCGCGAGGACGGGGGGAGTGCGGAGGACGTCGAGGCTGCCGCTATCGACGCTTCCTCGGCCACGAGACTGTTCTTCGTGCTCGACACGCTCGAGTACCTCGTCAAAGGCGGGCGTGCCGGCAAGGCCACTGGACTCGCTGCCTCGATCTTGAGCATCAAGCCGATCCTCACCTTCGACGACGAAGGGACGAT
>JAUVQN010000100.1 GCA_030598125.1 Coriobacteriia bacterium
GAGCCGACGTCCTCGTGATCAACAAGGTGGACAGCGCCCGGCCCGAGGATGTCGAAGCGCTCATGCGAACCGCCGCGGAGATGAACCCTGACGCGACCGTCGTGCAGACACGGTCCTGCATATCCGTGGAGGAACCGGAGCGCATCGAGGGTGCGCGCGTGCTCGTGATCGAGGACGGCCCGACCGTCACGCACGGCGGGATGGCATACGGGGCGGGCGCGCTCGCGGCGAAAGAGCACGGGGCGGCGGAGCTCGTCGACCCCCGACCCCACGCCGCCGGCTCGCTCGCCGACACGCTCGCCGACTATCCTCACCTCACCGAAGTGCTGCCGGCGATGGGCTACTCGACCGAACAGCTCGCGGACCTGGAGGAGACGATCCGTCAGACGCCATGCGATCTCGTGCTCGTCGGGACGCCCATGGACCTCACCCACGTGATCGACATCGACCAGCCCGCGCTGAGGGTCACCTACTCCGTGGAGAGCGCGGGCGTACCGTCGCTCGAGACAGTGGTCGAGGAGTTCGTGGAGCGGATGGGGCTGGGCTCGAGCAGCTAGATGCCCTGAGGCTCACCGCTCGGTGCTCAGCCCGTCTGGCCGCCGGTGTCATCGCCACCGTCGCCGCGCTCGTCGAACTTGAGCGCGAGCGAGTTGATGCAGTACCTCAGACCTGTCGGCTGCGGGCCGTCCTCGAAGACGTGTCCCAGATGGCCTCCGCAGCGCTGGCAGGTCACTTCGGTGCGGACCATCCCGAAGTCGTCGTCGAGCCACTCGTCGATCGCGTCGCCGTCGGCCGACTCGTAGAAGCTCGGCCAGCCGGATCCCGAGTCGAACTTGGCGTCAGAGTCGAACAGCTGGCGGCCGCAGCCCGCGCACGCGTAGACGCCCTCGCCGTGGGACTCCGCGTACCTGCCGGTGAACGGCGGCTCCGTGCCGCCGCGCCTGAGTACACGGAACTCCTCCGGCGTCAGCCTCCGGCGCCACTCATCGTCTGTGAGATGGACCTTATCGCTCATCGTCCAGGCACCTCCGGGATGCTCATCGCCTCAGGAAGCCCAGCGCGCCTCGCCCGCCGACGACCTTGCGCAGTCGCGTCCTCGAGGTCCGCCGGCGTCCCATGCCCTGCGACGAACCCGTTCGCCCGTGCCGCCGCGGTCGAGTCGACGAACTCCTTCGTGTCCGGGTAGCACTGGCGGAACTCGCCGCCGATCACGCGGTCGGCCTGCAACCGGTACTTCTGGTGGTAGTCCTCGGCGAGATAGAACGTCTTCGCGGGGAGGATCTCGGTGCGTACCTCGGCGCCGAGTGTCTCGGCCAAGCGCGCGCGAGAGGCCCGGGCCGCTTCGGCTTGCTCCTCATCGTGGACGTAGACGGCCGTCTTGTACTGCGTCGAGAAGTGGGCCGACCTCGGATCGTGCGCGGTCCAGAAGAGCGCGAGCAGGTCTTCGTAGGAGATGCGCGCGGGGTCGTAGTCCACCTGGAGGAACTCGGTGTGGTCACCGAGTCGATGGTACGTCGGATCGGGCGTAGTGCCACCCGCGTAGCCGACCCGGGTCCTCACGATGCCGTCGATGCTCCCGAACTGGGCATCCGGTCCCCAGAATCAACCCAGCGCGAAGGTGGCCGTCCGCACGTCGGCGGAGGCCATGGCGTCGATCGGCGGCACGCAACGGGTGCCCGCCCTCTCGTCCGTCCAAGGGTCCACGGTCGCTCCTTCCCGCGAGAACGGGAGCAAACCGCGTACCTAGCGGGACGTGCCCCGCTACCGTCCGTCGAGTTCGTCTGCGAGCAGCGCGAGGAAGAGACCCACGTCGGTCACGACGCCCGTGGTCTGGAAGCTCCCGCGGTCGGCAAGCTTGGTGACGACGGCGGGGTTGATGTCCACGCACACCACGTGGGTGCTCGCGGGGAGAAGATTGCCCGCGGCGATCGAATGCAGCATCGAGCCCAGCATCAGGCAGGCGCCAGCGTCCCGCGCGTAGGCCCGCATCGCTCGCTGCGCCTCGATCGCGTCGGTGATGACGTCGGGGAGCGGCCCATCGTCACGTATCGAGCCGGCCAGGACGAAGGGCGTGTCGGTGCGGACGCACGCGTGCATCAGCCCGTGCCCTACGATGCCCTGCTCGACCGCCGGCGCGATCCCACCCGCCGCACGGATGGTGTTGATGGCGCGCAGGTGATGCTCGTGTCCGCCGGGCGTCGGCAGGCCAGACTCGAGGTCCACGCCGAGCGACGTGCCGTAGAGCGCCGCCTCGATGTCGTGCACGGCGACCGCGTTGCCCCCGAAGAGGACCGTGACGTAGCCCTGTTCGACGAGGCGCGCGACGTGTCCCGCCGCTCCCGTGTGCACGATGGCCGGCCCCACGACGGCGATGACGGTCCGGCCCTCTTCCCGGACCTCTCTCAAGAGACGGGCGACCGCGTCCACCACCTGGGCCTTCGGCTTCTCCGACGAGACGGTCGACGACATGAACTCGAACGTCGAGGTCTCGCGCGGCCGCTCCAGCGGCGTGACGCGCAACCCGCGACGCCCGACCACGATCGGATCGCCGCTCCGTACGTCGGCCATCGGCACCGTCCGCGCGGTGCGCGCCTGCGGGTCCACGAGGACGCCGCAGTCCATCTCGGGGTCGCCCACGCGGACCCAGCGACCGTCGAGCCGCACGTGGGTCACGAGGTTCGTCGTGGAGTAGAAGTCCTCCGGGAACACACCGTCGGCCGGTGCCGGCTCGGCCGCGACATCGTCGGGCTCGACGGGGACGGCGCCGTGCTGCTGGATCGTCGAGAGCACCTCGTCGACGTGCGCCTCGTCCCGTCCGCCGATCCGGAGCAGCGCGACGGAGGGATCCTCGTTCGTCCGGCCGACCTCGAAGGAGAGGACCTCGAACTCGGCCTCGAGCGCGACCACGTCGTCCATGATCCGCGAGACGATGAGCGAGTCGATCAGGTGGCCTTCGACACGCACGTCCTCGTAGGCTCGCCGCGTCATGCCTGACTCCCCTCCGCCGCATGGCATCCAGTGCCGAGCGTAGCGCCTGGGAGCGGGCGGGGGGAAGGGCGCGCAGTCGGTCTCCGAAGCGGTGGTGGGCCGGCGGCTCGACCACGGTGCCAGCCACGCGAAGAGGCCGAGGGACTGCCCTGCCTCGTGCGTTCGTCGCATCCGATCGGGAGCGCGGCCGCACGCGCCCGACCAGTCGCAGGCCGATATGCGTCCCTCCCTTCCGTTCGCTTCGGGTGGTCGAGTCGCGATGCCCGATGTACCCGAGAGGATGCGCGCGCGACTCGCGGTCGCCCGAGAGCGACTGCCGGCGGATCGGCTGCCACGAACGTCCGCGCACGACGGGGCTGCCGACTGCTGACACGGCGAGGACGAAAGGGTATGTATGTAGGGATAACCTGAAGACACATCGAAGGGACGGGTGGGCCGCACCATGGAAGAGCGAATCATCGGCGGGAAGTACCGCCTCGGTGAGCGCGTCGGCGCGGGACCGGGATACGAGACGTACAAGGCGACCGACGACCAGGGCGTCAGCTACGCGCTCAAGATCATCCATCCCCCGGACGCCGTCACGAGAGAGAAGCTCGCGTCGGAGCTTCCCGGGCTCAGCGACCTCGAGCATCCGAACCTCGCGAAGATGTACGCCTCCGGTGAGGACGGCGACGACCTCTGGCTCGCACGCGAGTGGGTCGAAGGCGGCGACCTCAAGTCCATGGTCAGGGAACAAGGGTCTCTCGACCCCATCAAGGCGGCCACGTACGCGTCGCAGGCGGCAGCGGCCCTATCCGCCACGCACGCGCGCGGCTTCCTGAACGGCAACATCCGGCCCGAGAACCTGCTCCTGTCGCTTCAGGACCAGATCAAGCTGATAGGCTTCTCGATCCCGACAGCGGGCGAGGCCGCCATCGGCGAAGCGGACGCCGAGCCGCAGATCGCGTACTACATGAGCCCCGAGCAGGCAGAGGGCCGTGAGCTCACCGCTTCTTCCGACGTGTACTCGCTCGGCGCCGTCCTCTACGAGCTCGTCACGGGCTCACCCCCCTTCGTCGGCGAGAGCGCACAGGATGTCGCCGTCAAGCAGGTGAGCGAACAACTGACGTCGCCACGGCAGGTGAAACCCGACCTCCCGCCCGCGCTCGAGGCGGTCATCCTGCGGGCGATGCAGAAAGACGCCGCGGAGCGCTACGGCTCCGCAGAGGAGATGCGCCAGGACCTCGACCGGGTCGTCACGAGCGCCGCAGTCGCGCCGGTGGCCCCACCCCCGCCGGAGGAGAAGAAGAGCAGCAAGGCGTGGATCTGGATCCTCGTCGTCGTGCTGCTTCTCGTCGCGCTCGGTGCGGCGTGGGCACTCGGGCTCTTCGGCGGGAACATCGACGTGCCCGACCTGACAGGCATGACCATCGAGGAGGCCGACGCGGCCCTCACCGAAGCCGAGCTCGCGCTCGGGGAAGCGGCGCTCGTCGAGGACCCGAGCGGCGAAGCGGCACCCGGAACGATCTACGAGCAGGATCCCGAAGCCGAGAGCCGGGCCAGCGAGGGCGACACTGTCGACGTCGTGGTGAACGGTACCGAGTCGGTCGAGGTGCCCGACCTCGTCGGGATGACCGAGGCGCAGGCGGCCACGGCCATCAGCGAGGCCGGCCTCAAGCTCGGCGAGACGAAGCGCGAGTTCAACGACGAGGTCGAGTCCGGCACCGTCTACGAGCAGTCGCCTGCTGCCAGCAGCGAGGTGCCGCCCGAGACCGAGGTCACGATCACGGTGTCGAAGGGCACCGAGACCGCGTCCGTCCCGAACGTGGTCGGGATGCCTGTCGCGCAGGCGACCCAGACGCTCGAGGATGCCGGCTTCACGGTCACCGGTGTGGACGCGTACAGCGACACGGTCGCCGTCGGGAACGTGATCGAACAGAACCCATCGGCCGGCGTGAACGCTGAGGCGGGGACACTCGTCACCATCACGGTCTCCAGCGGCGCTGAGACCGTGGCCGTCCCCAACGTCGTGGGGATGCAGGAGAACCAAGCCGTCGAGGCACTCGAGGACGCCGGCCTGAGGTCGTCCGTCCAGTACGAGGACAACGCGAACGTCGGTGTCGTCATCAGACAGGACCCAGCGGCGAACGCGAAGGTCGCGCCGGACACGCGCGTCACGCTCGTGGTCGGCCAGCAGGCCGCGACGACGCCCTAGAGAGCCGCAGAGGGCCAAACATGATCGCGCGGACGCCGCGGCCGAGTGTCGCGGCGTCCGCGTCGGCCCCGCGCGGTGGCGGCGCGGGGGGGCGGTGGGGGGAGGCGGGTGCCCACC
>JAUVQN010000116.1 GCA_030598125.1 Coriobacteriia bacterium
CGCACGGCGCGCGGCGCTCAAGCAGAAGTACGCGCCGCTCGGCTACCCGACCATCGCGTTCCCCGGGGAGTACTCGGACGGCGACGCCATGCTCGAGACCGTGTATGCATCGCTCGGCCTGCTCAAGTACGCCAACATCATCGTGCTGACCGGCGCCGAGCCGTGGCGGATGCTACCGCTCCTGGTCTTGCGACAGAATATCTACACCGACCCGCAGCGGCCCATGCAGGCGGAGGCCAAGGTCTACGAGATCGGCTCGCCGGGCCCGGACTCGCCGTTCTTCGTCACGACCAACTTCTCGCTCACCTACTTCATCGTCTCCTCGGAGATCGAGGCGTCGAAGATAGGCGCGTACCTCGGGATCGTCGACTCCGAGGGGCTCTCCGTCCTCACCGGGTGGGCGGCCGGCAAGTTCGTTCCGGAGCGGATCGCCAAGTTCGTGAACGACTCCGGCATCTCCGAGAAGGTCACCCACCGCGACATCGTCATACCCGGCGCCGTGGCGCAGATCAGCGGCGAGCTCGGCGAGGAGCTGGAGAGCTGGGACGTCGTCGTCGGTCCCTACGAGGCCTCCGAGATCCCGGCGTTCGTCAAAGAGCGCGCGGGCTAGCCCGCGCGGCATACGACCATGGTGGTCCCCATGCACTCGACACGAACGACCCACGACACACGGACCGGCGATGAGCGGGAGAGCCGCTTGTTCGCGCCGTGTCGGGCCGCTTGTCCTGTACACATCGACGTCCCCGGCTACCTGACGGCCGTCGCGGAGGGCCGCTTCACGGACGCGCTCGAGATCGTGCTGGAGCGGAACCCGCTCCCGTCCGTGTGCGGTCGCGTGTGCCTGCGGCCCTGCGAGGAAGGGTGCCGCCGCTGCCTGCTCGACGATCCGGTGGCCGTGGCGCACATCAAGCGCGCAGCGGCGGACTTCGGCAGCTACCCCACGCAGCAGAAGGCGCGCCCCAGGCCCGAGACCGTCGCCGTGGTGGGCAGCGGTCCGGCGGGCCTCACCGCCTCGGCGGACCTGGCCGAGCTCGGCTTCCAGGTCACGATCTACGAGCAGAAGCCCGAGCTGGGCGGCATGCTCCGCTACGGCATCCCGGACTACCGGCTGCCCGACTACGCGCTCGACCGCGACATCGACTACATCCTGTCGCGGGGCGTCGAGGCCGTCACGGATGCCCGGGTGGGCGCAGACATCACGCTCGACGAGCTCGCGGACGCCAACGACGCCGTGCTCGTCACGGCGGGACTGCAGGCCAGCAGGTCACTCCCGATCGAAGGCGCCGACCTCCCCGAGGCGATCATGGCCCTCCCCTTCCTCGAGGCCTGCGCGCGCGGAGAGGACGTCGAGGTCGGCAAGCGGGTGGTGGTCGTCGGTGGCGGCAACGTCGCCATGGACGTCGCCCGCGCGGCGCGACGCCAGGGCGCGGAACAGGTCCACGTCGTCTGCCTCGAGGACGAGGAGGAGATGCCCGCGTCCGACTTCGAGGTCGAAGAGGCCCGGCAGGAGGGGGTCCACGTCCACTGCTCCTGGGGTCCCGCCCAGGTCGTCGGCGACGGCACCGTCTGCGGGCTCGAGGCGGTGCGCTGCACGTCCGTCTTCGACCACGAGAAGCGCTTCGCGCCCAAGTTCGATGAATCGGTCGTACAGGAGTTCGAAGCTGACACGGTCATCTTCGCCATCGGCCAGGCACCCGACATCGGCGACCTCGGTCTCGAGTGCACCGAGCGTGGCGTGCCCGAAGTGGACCCCACGACGCTCAGGACCGGGACGGACAAGGTGTACGCGGCCGGCGACGTGGTGAGCGGACCGACCATGATCATCGACGCGATCGCCGCGGGACACCGCGCCGCCGCCTCCATCGCGCGGGACCTCACCGGCGACGGCCGGATGCTCGCCGACCTCGACGAGGAGAACGCTGTGCTCGGCGAGGTGCCCGAGACGATGAGCTCGAAGCTCGAGACGCGGCGTCGACTCCAGATGGAGCGGCTCGAGATCTGGGAGGCCGTGGGCTCCTTCGACGAGGTGGAGCTCGGCTATACGGAGTACGAAGCGGCCCGTGAGGCCCAGCGCTGTCTCGGATGCACCACGGGCGCGCGGCTCGTCAAGGAGAAGTGCGCGGCCTGCCTCACCGGTATGCGCGTGTGTCCCCACGGCGCCCCGCACATCAAGGTGGGCGGGTACGTGTACTTCGACGCCGAGGCCTGCAACGCGTGCGGTGCATGCGCCTCCGAATGCCCGGCGCAGGCCATCGCCATCGAGGGCTACTCGGAAGAGGAGATGTCCCGGCGCATCGAGCGTCAGCTCGTGCATCACGGGATGGGTACGACGCTCGTCTTCGCATGCGGGAGCGCACCGGTGCTGCCGGAGATCCCCGGCGACGACGTGCGGCTCCTCACCACCACGTGCCACCTGCGCGTGAGCGAGCGCGCGGTGCTCGAGGCGCTCCGCGAGGGCGCGTCGCACGTGGTGTTCGCGGGTTGCGTCGAGGCGACGTGCCGCTTCCCGTACGCGCGCCCCATCGTCACCAAGCGCATGAAGCAGATCCAGGCCACCCTCGCTGAGATCGGCATGGAGGACTCGTTCGTCGTGATCGGCGGCGCCGACGAAGAGGAGCTGGCACACCTGTGATCGTCGTACGCCAGAAGCCCATCGACGACATCCTCGAGATGGTCGCGCGCCACAAGCGCGTGCTCATCCTCGGCTGCAACACGTGCTCGGCGGTGGCGCTCGCCGGCGGCGAGAAGGAGGTCGAGACGCTCGCCGAGCTCCTGCGTCTCGCCACGTCCCGCAAGGGCGCTTCGATCGAGTTCGAAGGGGCCGTCCTGCAGCGGCAGTGCGAGCCGGAGTTCATCGAGGAGCTGGAGGAGGGCGGCTTCGACGCGTTCCTCTCGCTCGGATGTGGCGCGGGCGTCGCCCTGCTCTCGGAGAAGGAGGACATCCCCGTCTACCCCGGCATCGACACGCTCTTCATCGGCGCCTCGAAAGGACTCGCCAACTGGCAGGCCGAGTGTTCCGCATGCGGCGAGTGCGTGCTGGGCGAGACGGCCGGCATCTGCCCCGTCACCCGGTGCCCGAAGGGCATCATGAACGGGCCCTGCGGCGGCGTGTCCGATGGGCAGTGCGAGCTCGGAGACCGGGACTGCGCGTGGGTGCAGATCCACGAGCGGCTCGAGGAGCTCGGCCAGGACGAGTGCATCACCGAGACACACGAGCCCAGGGACCACTCGACGAAGACGCTCGTACGCGAGTGGGACATGTCGGAGCCGGGAGAGCGGAAGTGAGCCTCAGGGCGGCGTTCGCCGAGGGACGCTTCGCCGTCAGCTCGGAGGTCGGTCCCCCCACGGGGACCGACGTGTCCGAGATGCTCGAGACGGCCGACATGCTGCACGGGCGTGTGGACGCGCTCAACGTCACGGACAATCAGGCTGCCGTCATGCGCCTCTCCACGATCGCGGCGTGCATCCACCTGAAGCAACACGGGCACGACCCCGTCTTCCAGGTGACGTGCCGCGACCGCAACCGGCTCGGACTCCAGTCGGACCTGCTCGGCGCCGCCTCGTTCGGCATCACGGAGGTGCTGGCGCTCACGGGCGACCACGTCGTCGTCGGCGACCATCCCGAGGCCGCAGCCGTGTTCGACCTCGAGTCGGTGCAGCTCCTGGACACGGTGGCGACACTCGCCGACGGCTCCGACCTCGCGGGCAACGAGCTCACCGGCTCTCCGGAGTTCTTCGTCGGAGCCGTCGTCACTCCCGACGCCAACCCCATCAGGCCCCAGCTCGCCAAGTTCGAGAAGAAGGTCCGTTCCGGCGCGCGCTTCTTCCAGACGCAGGCGGTCTACGACGCGGAGTCCTTCCTCAGGTTCATGGAGTACGCAAGGCAGTTCGACGTGCGCGTGCTCGCCGGCTTGGTGGTGCCCCGCTCCGCGCGGATGGCGAGGTTCATGAACAAGAACATCCCGGGCATCACGGTCCCGAACGCGATCATCGAGGAACTCGACGCGTCCGAGGATCCCGTGCAGACCGGCGTGGACGTGACGGGCCGCTTCATCCGTGAGGTGCGCGAGCATTGCGACGGCGTGCACATCATGGCGATCGGCGCGGAACACCTCGTGCCGCGCGTGCTCGATGCGGCGGGACTGTGAGGATGGTGCGCGCATGAAGCTGGCGATCTCGGGCAAAGGCGGTGTCGGCAAGACCACGGTCTCGTCGAACCTCGCGCGTCTCTACGCCGATGAGGGCAGACGCGTGATCGCGATCGACGCCGATCCGGACGCGAACCTGGCAGCGGCGCTGGGCGCCGATGAGAAGACCGCCGCTGCGTGCGTGCCGCTCTCCCAGATGGACGACCTCATCGAGGAGCGCACCGGCGCGCGGCCCGGCCAGGGCGGCGCGTTCCGCCTGAACCCGGATGTGTCCGACG
>JAUVQN010000095.1 GCA_030598125.1 Coriobacteriia bacterium
GCTGCAGAAGAGCGCGTACGGAGTGATGGCGGTCCTACTCATCCTCCAAGCGTTCACTGGCTTCGCGCTCTACACGCCGTTCGCGGGCTACTTCGACTGGCTGATCGCGGCGCTCGGCGGCCTCATGATCGTCCGCCAGTTCCACTACCTGATCATGTGGGCCTTCATCGTGCTCACGATGGTCCACGTCTACCTGTCCTTCGCCGAGGGCGTCAAGACCGTGCCGCTCATGTTCATCGGGAAGGAGTCGGTCCCGAGCGATGAGTAGCGGACGCTCAGGCGCACCAGTATGCACCGGACCCTGGGGTCTCGGCCCCAGGGTCCGGTGCTGTCGGCTAGACTTCGTCTTGGTGCCGAGAAGGGAGACTTCGTGTCCGACGAGCAGCGTATCGTGGTGATGGGCATCGGAAACCCGCTCGTCGGCGACGAGGGTATCGGCCCGCGAGTCGCCGAGCGGCTCATGTCTGGATACGTGTTCCCGGAGCGGGTCGAGGTGATGGACGCCGGGACGATCGGCCTCGGGATGATCGACGTCTTCAGAAGATCCGACGTCTGTGTGGTCGTGGACGCTGTGGACGGGACCGGTCAGTCCCCGGGGACGATCGTGACGATGACCCCCGAAGAGATGGCGCCGAACCAGGTACTGCACTCGTTGCACGACCTGAAGCTCGCCGACGTGCTCCAGGCGGCGGACTTCGCCGGGATCCTTCCCGACGTCCGGGTCATCGGTGTGCAGATCGAGCGCATGCAGACGCTCGTGACCGAGCTCACCCCCGCCGTCGAGGCAGCAGTGCCCGAGGTCGAGGCGGAAGTACTCCGTCTGCTGTCGGAGCTGGGTGTCGAAGCAGAACCGTCGAGCGACGCCAGCGCCGACGCGGACGCCGTGCGGCTCGTCCGCGAGGTCCCACCGTCGAGCGACACACCCGAGTCCTAGGCTCCTCGAGCGGACCGCCGCCGCGTCTCCGGGCTCTCGGAGGACGTCTCCGTGGGCAGGAAGAACCCCGCCGTCGTGCCCTCTCCCCGTTCGCTCTCGAGCCACATCCTGCCGCCGTGGTCCTCGACGATGCGCCGAGCGAGCGCCAGGCCGATGCCCGCACCGCCCGTCTCCCTCGCTCGCGCCGCGTCCGCGCGGTAGAAGCGCTCGAACACGTAGGGCAGGTCCGCCTCCGGGATCCCTTCTCCCGTGTCGCTCACGACGACGTCGACACCGTCGGCGGTCGCCGTGCAACCGACGACTATCGAACCCGAGTCCGTGTGCCTCACTGCATTCGAGAGAAGATTCCTGATCACCTGGGCAATCCGCTCTCCGTCCGCACGCACGACGGTGCCCTCGCGGCAGTCCGCGCCGACTTCCACGCCGTCCCGCGCGACGTCCCGCGCACGCTCGGTCTCCCGGGCGACCACCGCTTCGAGATCGAACTCGTCCACCGAGTACTGGAGCCTCCCGGCCTCCGCTACCGACAGCTCCTGGAGCTGATCCACGAGGATGGATAGCTGCACCGCATCCTCCACGACGGAGGACAGACGGGCGTCGTCGACCTCGAGCACGCCCTCGGCCATGCCTTCCGCCTGCGCACGCAGGGATGCGATGGGCGTCCTGAGCTCGTGCGCGACATCACCGACGAGTCGCCGACGCAACAGCTCCGCTTCGGACAGCGAAGAGGCCATGTCGTTGAACGCGCGCCCGAGCTCCTCGACCTCGGCGGGCCCCGTCACCTTGACGCGATGCGCGAGGTCGCCCGACGCGAGCGTCTCGGCGGCGCTAGTCAGACGATGGATGGGGCGCGTGAGGTAGCGCGCGAGCAGCACGGCCGCGACCGCCGCCGCTGCGACCGCGAAGACGACCGCGAGCAGGATCGCGCGGTCCATGCTCGCGAGAAAGTCACGCTCCGCCGCGCCGAGCACCATCTGCCCGAAGCGGACCGCCGGACCGGTGAGAGGAGCGCGCACGCCCGGCTCCCCGCGGAGGTACCTGCCGAACGCCTGCTCCACGGCGGAACGGGACACGAGCGCCGTCACGAGCACGGAGACGCCGGTGACACCGAGGAGCGCGACGAGCACCCACGTGAAGAGCGAGCGCCCTCTCATCTCGCCTGCACCTTGTACCCGACGCCGATGACGGTGTGCAGGATGCGGGAGTCTTTGGGATCGTCTCCCAGCTTCTTGCGCACGTTCTTCACGTGCGCGTCGATGGTGCGCTCGTATCCCTCGAAGGCGTCGTCCTGCGTCGCCTCCAGCAGCTGGAGTCTCGTGTAGACGCGACCGGGATGGGCCGCCATCGTCGCGAGCACGTCGAACTCCGTCCTCGTGAGCTCGACGTCTCGCTCCTCGAACACGACCTCGCGCCGCTCCCGATCGATGGTCAGGTCGCCCACGTCGATCACATCACCGGCCTCTTCCGACCGGTCCACACGCCGGAGTACGGCCTTGACTCGGGCGACGACCTCGCGAGGACTGAACGGCTTCGTGACGTAGTCGTCCGCCCCGATCTCCAGCCCCACGAGCCGATCCACCTCGTCTGAGCGAGCCGTCACCAGGATCACGGGTGTGTCCCACTCGCTCTGCAGACGCCGTGTCAGCTCCAGGCCGTCGAGCCCCGGCATCATGATGTCCACCAGCGCGAGGTCCGGCCGGCTCTCCCGAGCGAGCGCGAGCGCCGACTCGCCGTCGCGCGCGGTGGCCACCGAGTAGCCCTCCTGCTCGAGATATGCGCTCAGCACTTCGACGATCTTCACGTTGTCGTCCACCACGAGCACGCGTTTCATCGCTCCACCTTCCGGCCAGAAGCGGTCCGGACCGTCACCATCCTGCCCCTTGTACAGCACCGGCGCAAAGGAGGACCCGGCCTTCGCCGGGTCCTCTCCGCGCGGGCCGCCCACAGGTGCGACCCGACCGCTCCGCGCTAGCCGGCCGTCCCGGCATCGTCCGGCGGACCCATCCGCATGGGCGTCCCGCCACGCATCCCTGGACCGCGAGGTCCGGCGCCTTCGGACATCACGCGCTCCTCGATGCGCTCGCGCATGTGCTCCTCCATCCACTGCGCCTGCTCGTCAGTGATCAGACCGTCGGCGAGGCGTTCCTCGATCGTGGAGAGGCGCTCGCTGTAGATCTCGTCCACGAGCGTGTCGGTGCTCACTCCTGCCTCTTCCGCGATCTTGGCGAAGCTCTTGCCCTCCTCCTTCGCCTCCCGGACCTCATCCTCCGTGAGACCGGTCAGCTCGGCGAAGAGCTCGAGCATGGGATGCTCTCCGTCACCGCGCGCGTGGATCGGCATGCCGTCCGGCTTCCCATCGTCGCTCCCGGTCGCCGCCATCGCGAGTCCCACGCCGCCGGTCACGAGCCCCATCGCCAGCGCGGCCGTGACGAGAGCCATCCATCTCGGCGTCGTCATCAGACCCACCTCCTTCGTCCGACCCGACGGACGGCGGTTGCCGCCCGCTCTACGAGGGAGTGTGCTCGCGCTCGATGCAGACCGTGTGAACACGGCCTGGCCAGACGATGAAGACTCGGGCGTCCGTAGCGCGTGCGCCTAGCCGAGCGCCATCCTGAGCGCTGTGGCCACGCCGGCCGCGTCGAGACCCGCGGCCGCGAAGAGATCGCTCGCCGCGCCGGAGGACTGGTAGCGGTCCACGCCGAGCCGGACGAGCCGCGTCGACGTCCCGTTGTCGGCCATCCACTCTGCGACGGACGCCCCGAGCCCCGTGCGCACGCTGTGGTCCTCCACCGTCACGATGAGCGGAGCCGCCACGGCCTTCTGCATCGCCGCGTCGTCGAGATCGAGCGGACAGGACACGACGGCCACGCCGACGCTCATACCATCGGTGGTGAGCTCGTCCGCGGCATCTACCGACGCGCCCACGCACGTCCCCATCGCCATGACGACGGCCTCGTCGCCCTCCCGCGCCCAGTCGACGCGTCCATACTCGAACTCGTAGTCGCTGGCGAACAGCGGCTCGCCATCAATCCCGAGCACGACCGGCAGCTTCGAGCGGCCCATCGCGATCGCGAAGTCGCCCGGCAGCGCAGCACACGCCCGGACGGCGCGGTCGGTCTGGTTCGGATCGGCCGGCACGACGCTCTTCCATCCGAAGAAGTTCCGGAACGCTCCCACGTAGTCCAGGCACTGGTGGGTCTTGCCGTCCTCGCCCACATCCAGCCCGCAGTGCGTCACGACCAGCTTGAGCGAGGTCATGTTGATGTCGTTCAGACGCTGCTGGTTGTAGACCTCGTCCACCCCGAACACGCCGAAGTCGGACCAGAACGACAGCACGCCGGAGACCGACGCCGATCCCGCGACTGTCGCGGCGTTGTGCTCGCCCACGCCCGCCTGGACGAAACCTTCGGGGCGGACCTCCGCGAAGGCGGCCGTCTTCACGGAGGGGATGAGATCGCAGTCGAGGACCGCCATCGGCAGCTCGGGGTTGGCGACCGCGAGGTCGGCCAGTGCCGTGCCCCACGCACCGCGGTTGTCGGCATCCTTCTCGCGCGTGTACGTCCGCGGAGTCCCCGGATCCACCGGCAGCGCCGGTCGCTCGATGTCCATCTCGGCGACCTGCACGGCCTCCGCCCGACGCGCGCGGGTCTCTTCGAGGTACGGCTCGAGGCCGAGTTCGGCCATGGCCGCATCGTACTGCTCGTCGTCCAGTGGAGAACCGTGGTACTTCGGCGTGTCCTCCATGAAGCTCACACCCTTGCCGATGACGGTGCGGCAGACGACGCACACGGGCGCGGAGTCATCGGCTTGCGCCTCGCGGACGGCCGCATAGAGCTTGCCGACGTCGTGTCCGTCGACCTCGATGACGCGCCAGCCGTCGGCGTGCCAGTCGGCGACCACGTCGACCGGCATGATCTCCCACGTGTGCCCGGAGATCTGAATGCCGTTCAAGTCCATGAGCACCGTGATGTCGGTGAGGGCGTGGCGCACGGCGAACCTCCGTGCCTCGGCCACCTGGCCCTTGTGCTGCTCGCCGTCGCTCATCGCACAGAACGTGTGCCAGCCGCCGCCCGTCAGACGGGACGCCAGGGCGAAGCCGCACGCGGCCGAGAGGCCCTGCCCGAGGTTGCCGGTGTCCCACTCCACGCCCGGCACTATCCGCTCGACGTGCCCCTCGAAGGGACTTCCCGCCTGCCGGAAGTGGGCCACAGCCTCGTCCCGGGGGAAGAAGCCGACGTCCGCCAGCGCCGTGTAGACTCCCGGCGATGTGTGCCCGTGGCTGACAACGATCCGGTCACGTCCAGCCCAGGCAGGGTCGTCGGGACGCAGGTCCGCGTGATGGTAGAGCGTCAAGTACATCTCGATCGAGGACATGGACCCGCCGGGATGTCCCGACGCAGCCGCGCTCGTCATCGTGAGGATGGCGCCTCTGCACTGCCGCGCGTGCTCCTGCATCTCCGCGACCTGCTCGTCGGTGAGCTCGGACGCAGTGAAGCCTCTCTCGAACATGGGCGCTCCTCGGGTCGGTGTCCTGCTCGGGTCGCCAGCCGTCCCGCGCCGGGGAC
>JAUVQN010000155.1 GCA_030598125.1 Coriobacteriia bacterium
GAACGGTCTCCTCGAGGAGCGCCGCCTCCAGCGAGAAGGGGGCGACCGCCACGACGTCGGCCTCGCCATGACGTCCGTCCGTCACGATGCCCGCTTCCGCTCCGGAGAAGCTCCGGGCGGTGATCCCATCCTCTCGGAGCGCGCGAGCGACCACGACCGAGGCGATGATCTCTCCGCACGAAGCGAGCCGATCGAGCTCGCGATCGTCCGGGTGGGACTCGCCCACCAACTCCAACAGCGTGTCGGTGGCGTACGGGCTTCCGGCACGACCCATCGCGGACACGACCACGACGACCGCTGTGCCCGCGCCGATGGCCTCACGGACGTGACCGACGAGTGCGCGCCGTCCTTCGGAAGTGCCCACTGAGGTGCCGCCGTACTTCTGGACCACGACGCGGCGCGTGCGGTTGTCCTTCTCAGTCATCGAGAAGGTGTTCCAGGCCGAAGACGAGTCCTCCTCCGAGGTCCCCGACCTTGCGCACGGCCAGCACGACTCCTGGCATGAAGCTCGTCCGGTCGATGGCGTCATGGCGAAGCGTCAGCGTCTGGCCCGCTCCGCCGAAGAGGACCGTCTGGTGCGCTACGAGACCGGGCAGGCGGACCGAGTGCACAGGTACGCCGTCCACGCTCGCGCCCCGAGCGCCCGGCTCGAGCTCGGTCCCGCGGCCCGGCGCCGGCGGGACCGTATCGCGCGCCCGAGCGATCAGCGCGGCGGTCCGCATCGCGGTGCCGGACGGCGCGTCGAGCTTGCGGTCGTGGTGGAGCTCGACGATCTCGGCATCCGGGAGATAGCGGGCCGCCTCGGCGGCGAACCGCATCATGAGCACGGCCCCGATGGCGAAGTTCGGCGCCACGAAGAGCGTTGCGTCGTCGGTCGAGTGGGCGGCGAGCTGCTCGAGTTCCTCTTCCGTGAGGCCCGTCGTGCCCACGACGCAATCAACACCGGCCTCGAGGGCCGTACGGACGTTGGCGGCGACCGTGTCGGGCCGGGTGAAGTCGACGACGACGTCGGGCCCGCCGTCCCGGATCGCATCCGTCAGATCCGTCGCGACGGGGATCTCCCCGCCAAGACCATCGGGAACGCTGTCACCCTCGAGACTCGGATCCACGGCGGCGACCGGTCTCATGTCCGGCTGCGCAGCGACAGCCCGCAGCACCTCACGTCCCATGCGCCCGCCAGCACCACACACGACGACTTCGATCATGGCGTCCTCACTCCTCGAGCGCGGTCGTTACGTCGTCCTCTCCGACCGGGCCGATGACGGCCGTGACACGCGGTCGGGCGAAGATCATCGCGGCGACGCGCGAGACGTCCTCGGGTCCCACGGAGTCGATCCGCTCGATGACCTCATCGATGGAGAGCAGCTGGCCGTGTGTCACTTGCGCCTTGCCGAGCCGCGTCATCCGGCTGCGCGTGCTCTCGAGGCCGAGTACCAGACTGCCCTTGATGCTCTCTTTGGCACGGTGGAGCTCTTCGTCAGAGACCCCCTTGTCCACCAGTGACGCGACCTCGCCCTGGACGAGCCGGAGCACTTCGGCAGTGTTGTCCGGACGCGTGCCGACGTACACGGTGAGCGACCCCGTCTCGCGATAGAGCGCGTGGTACGAGTAGACCGCGTACGCGAGCCCGCGCTTCTCGCGTATCTCCTGGAAGAGCCGGGACGACATGCCGCCGCCGAGGATCGCGTCGAGCACGGCGAGGGCGAAGCGGTCCTCGTCCCCCGCTGGGAGGCTCTCGACACCCCAGCAGATGTGGGACTGCTCTGTGTCTTTGGCGACGACCTCCGTGCGCGTCTCGGTGCTCACCTCTTCGCTCGGGCGCGATGCGGGCTCATCGGCCGCGACGTCGGCGACGTGCGTGCCCACGAGGTCGGCGAGTTCGTCGTGAGAGACGTGGCCGGACGCGACGACCGCCATGTCGCCCGTTCGATATCGCTCGCCGAGGTACGCGAGCGCCGCTCCCCTGTCGAAGGCGCCGACCGTGTCGCGCCAGCCGAGCACCGGACGGCCGAGCGGGTGCCCAGGCCAGAGCGTGGCCGCGAAGAGCTCGTGTATGTGGTCGTCCGGGGTATCCTCGTGCCTCGCGATCTCCTCCAGCACGACGTCGCGCTCGGAGCGGACCGCTTCGGCCTCGAAGACGGAGTGCGAGACCATGTCGGCGAGGCCGGAGAGCGCCTCGGGCAGGTGCTCGTCCACGAACCGGGAGTAGTAGCACGTGTATTCCTTGCCCGTGAATGCGTTGAGCTCCGCGCCCATACGATCGAAGGACTCCGAGATCTCGGCGGCCGTCTTGGTGGCGGTGCCTTTGAACATCATGTGCTCCAGGAAGTGAGACA
>JAUVQN010000086.1 GCA_030598125.1 Coriobacteriia bacterium
AGGCGCTCGGTTCCGACCTGTTCTCCGTGGTCGTGCAGAGCCGCTCCGACGCCGTCGACCTCCTGCGCCTGCTCGTCGAACGCGAGGCTGGAGAGGTCGCCGTCCTGCCATTGGAGGACGTCGCTCGCGACGCTTCACCCGAGGGCGTCGTGGGTGCGCGTCTGGCGGATCGCGTGTCGTGCGACAAGGAGATCGAGGCCATCGTCGACGCACTCCTCGGCGACGTCCGGGTCGTCGACACGCTGGAAGAGGCCCTCTCCGCTTCGGTGTCGCACCCGGGCTCGAGATTCGCGACCGGAGAGGGCCATATCGTGTGGCCCTCGGGCAAGAGCACGCTCGGACCCGTCGTGGACGCGTCCGCAGGGGTCCTGAGTAGACGCCAGCGCATGAACGAGCTCCAGGACGCGCTCGTCATGCACGGCACGCATCTCGGAGAGCTCGAGGTCGCCCGTGCCGAGGCTGAGGAGGCGCTCGCCGCCGCTCAGCAGGACGCACTGGAACTCGGTCAGCGGCTGGCGACGCAGACCGGTGAGCTGGGGTCGTTGAGGGACGAGGTGGAACGCGTGGAGGCGTCTCTCGCCTCTGTCACGCGGGAGTCTGAAGAGCTCACGGCCCGCATGGACGAGCTCGGGGAGCGTGCCGCGCGAGATCGAGCAGGACTGGACTCACTGACGCGAGAACTGAAGGAGTCGGCCCAGGCGCTCGAGGCCGCGGACGAGGACGTCACCGAGCGACGTTCGGCGCGCGACGAGCTCTACCGGGCCGAGGCGGCGATCTCCGCCGAACTCGGTGCGTGCCAGGTCGACATCGCCACGGTCTCGGAGCGGGAGGTCCACCTCAAGCGTAGGGCGGTCTCCGCGAACTCGGAGGTCGAGGAGCTCGAGGCTTCTCTGGAACTCGCGCGCTCGACGGAACACGGACTCGAGCTCCTGCGCGAGCGCATCGAACCGGTGCACGATCTCTATGAGGGACTCCTTGAGCACGCGGAACACTGGGCGCACGGCCTTCGGGACCGTGCGCTTCTCGAGCAGAGCGACTCGGCGTCGCTCCGCGACACGATCCACGACTCGCAGACCGCGCTCCGGGAGATCCAGACGGAGATCGAGGGCCTATCGAAGGACGCCGGGGCCACGCAGGTCGAGAAGGCGCAGCTCGAAGTCCAGGTCAAGGCGGCAGCCTCACGGATAGTGGATGGCCACGGTGTGGCCATCGAGTCGGCTCTCGAGACGTCGGAGATCGAAGACCTCGAGGTCGCCAACGACGAAGCTCACCGTCTGCGCAAGTTGCTCTCCGGCATCGGCCCGGTGAACCCCATCGCGGTCGAGGAGTACGAGGTGCTCTCGGGGCGTCGCGAGTACCTGGAGACCCAGCTCCAGGACCTCCTCACGAGCAAGAAGTCCCTCCAGCGGATCGTGGCGGCGATCGATCGGAAGATGCGGGATCGCTTCCTCGACACGTTCGAGACGGTGGACGAGAACTTCCAGGACGTCTTCGCGGTCCTCTTCCCGGGGGGCAAGGCCAGCCTCTCGATGACCGACCCGGACGACCCCGCTGAGACGGGCATCGAGGTGGCCGCCCAGCCGCGCGGCAAGCGGCTACAGCGGATGTCCCTCATGTCGGGCGGCGAGAAGGCGCTCGTCGCACTCGCGTTGCTCTTCGCGCTCTATCACACGAGACCCTGCCCCTTCTACATCCTCGACGAGGTCGAGGCCGCGCTCGACGACGTCAATCTGCGGCGCTTCATCGGCCTCGTGGATGCTCTTCGGGGCGGCACGCAGTTCGTCGTCGTGACCCATCAGCGAAGGACCATGGAGACCGCCGACCTCCTCTACGGGGTCTCCATGCAGGCCGACGGAGTCTCCAAGGTCGTGAGCGAGCGGCTAGAGAGATCCCCGTCCGGACAGGATGCCTCCGATGAACACGCCGTGGTATAAGCGCGTCGCGGAGGGGCTCACGCGTACGCGTGAAGAGCTCACCGGCCAACTCAACGTGCTCGTGGGACGTGGTCCGGACGTCGACGAGGGCTTCTGGGAGGAGCTGGAGGACGCGCTCATCGGAGCAGACATGGGCGTGCCCGCGGTCACGGAGATCACCGATCGCCTGAGAGCGAGCGCCGCACGCGAGCGGCTCACGGACTCCCACGCCGTACTCGAGCTGCTGACGGATGAGATCGCGGAGGAACTCGCCCTCGCGTCGGGGGACGTCTTCGAGCTCAGTCCGGTGACCGTGCTCGTCGTCGGCGTGAACGGGACAGGCAAGACGACCACCATCGCGAAGCTCGCCAACGAACTCCAGGTGCGGGGGCGCTCCGTGCTGCTGGGCTCAGCCGACACGTACCGTGCCGCTGCGGACGAGCAGCTCCAGGTGTGGGCGGGCCGAGTGGGCGTCCCCATCGTCTCCAGAGAACGTGGCGCCGATCCGGCGGCCGTCGCGTTCGACGCGATACGCCGCGCCCGTGAGGAGGACTTCGACGTGACGCTCGTGGACACCGCCGGGCGGCTGCACACCTCGCGCGAACTCATGGGCGAGCTCGCGAAGATCTCGCGCATCGTGAAGCGTGAGAGCCTCGCACCTGTGCGGACGCTGCTCGTCATGGACGCGACGACGGGGCAGAACGGCATCACACAGGCACGGCAGTTCGATCAGGCACTCGGAGTGGACGGCATCGTCCTGACCAAGCTCGACGGTACGGCGAAGGGTGGCGTGTGCGTCGCGATCGCCCGAGAGTTGGGACTGCCCATCGTCCGCGTCGGCGTCGGGGAGGCCCTGGACGATCTCAAGCCGTTCGACCCGGGAGACTTCGCTCGTGCGCTCACCGGTGCGGCCTGACGGATGGCGTTCTACGCTCGAGACCGCGGCGAGAAGGTGGCCGATCGGCCACTCGCGCTCGCGCTCATCCCTCTGTCGCTCGTGCTCGTGGTCGTCGTCTCGATCTTCCTCGGCTTCTTCACCTCTTACGGTGTGGCGGGCGACTCGATGGAGCCGACACTTCTGCCGGGGGACCGGCTCTTCGCCACACGTGACTACGCGGATCCCGCTCACGGTGACCTCGTCCTCGTGCGGGTCGTGATCGAGGAAGAGGAGGAGGTCCTCATCAAGCGCGTCCTCGCGATCCCGGGTGACGAGGTACTCGTCCAGGGCGATACCGTCTATGTGAACGGGGAGGTCGCGGCGGCCGAGTCCGCCGTCGTCTACTACGACGAGCCACGCCTCGAGCCGTTCATCGTGCCGGACGACCACGTGTTCGTGGCTGGCGACAATCGGCCCGTCTCGCTCGACAGCCGCCAGTTCGGGACCGTGCCGCTCGGGTCTGTCGTCGGTGAGGCCGTGGCCATCTTCCTCCCCATCGGTAGAATGGGCGCGATCGACTGACAGCCCGCTTCGCGGCCGTCGCGGAGCCTCACGGACGGGATCGGCATGTTCGACAACCTCTCAGACCGCCTCCAGGGGGTCATGAAGAAGCTCACCGGAAGGGGCCGGCTCTCCGAGGCCGCCGTGGACGCTGCGATGCGCGAGGTCCGCCTCGCGCTGCGCGAGGCCGACGTAAACTTCCGGGTGGTGAAGGACTTCGTCGCGCGCGTGAGAGAGCGTGCCGTCGGCTCGGATGTGATGAGCAGTCTCACCCCGGGGCAGGCGGTCGTGCGCGTCGTCCACGAGGAGCTCGCGGATCTCATGGGCTCCACCGACTCCAGGCTCGTGCTGTCGAGCCGCATGCCCGCGGTCGTGATGCTCGTGGGACTCCAGGGCTCCGGCAAGACAACCGCGGCTGCGAAGCTCGCGAACCACCTTCGCAAGGAGGGACGACGGCCGCTGCTGATCGCATGCGACGTCTACCGCCCCGCCGCGGTCGATCAGCTGCAGACGCTCGGCAAGGAGCTCGACATCCCCGTGTACGCGGGGGAACCCGGAGGGGACCCCGTCGGCATCGCCCAGGCCGGCGTCAAGGAGGCAGTGGGTGCGGCGCGTGACGTGGCCATCGTGGACACCGCGGGCCGGCTTCACGTGGACGACGCGCTGATGGATGAGGCCCGCCGCATCCGAGACGCGGTCCGTCCCGACCAGCTACTCCTCGTCGTGGACGCCATGACAGGCCAGGACGCGGTCGGCGTCGCTGAGGCCTTCCAGGAGCGCGTCGACTTCGATGGAGTGATCATCACGAAGCTCGACGGCGACGCTCGCGGCGGAGCCGCACTCTCCGTGCGCGCGGTCACGGGCAAGCCCATCAAGTTCGCCGGCGTCGGCGAGAAGCTCGACGCGCTCGAGGTCTTCCATCCCGACCGGATGGCGCGCCGCATTCTCGGGATGGGTGACGTCCTCACACTGATCGAGAAGGCGGAGGAGGTCTTCGAGGAGGAGCAGGCGGAGGAGCTCGAGGAGAAGCTGAAGAAGTCCCAGTTCACGCTCGACGACTTCCTGGTCCAGCTCGGCCAGCTCAAGAAGATGGGCTCGATGGAACAGGTCCTGTCGATGATGCCCGGGGCCGGCGGGAAGGCCCTGAAGGGTGCCGATGTCGACGAGGGCGCCCTCACGCGCACAGAGGCGATCATCCAATCCATGACGCTGCAGGAGCGCGCCAAACCCAGCGTCATCAACGGCTCGCGTCGCGAACGCATCGCGACGGGAGCGGGAGTGAGCGTCTACGACGTCAACCAGCTTCTCAAGCAGTTCGCGCAGGTCAAGAAGATGCTCAAGCAGTTCGCGACGCCTGGCAAGAAGGGACGCCGGATGCCGCGGATGCCCGGAGGAGAACTGCCCTTCTAGCGGCGTCGGCGCACCGTGTGGCCGCTTTGACCGCTCGGGGCGCTTCGCATATCATAAGCAGTCGCTTTTCGGCCGCAGCGGCGGCAGACCCGTCGCCCACATGGAGGTGCATGAGCTTGTCAGTCAGGATCCGCCTGGCTCGCGCAGGAGCGAAGAAGAAGCCATTCTACCGCGTCGTCGTCGCTGACCAGCGGGCGCCGCGTGACGGCAAGTTCATCGAGATAGTCGGGCGCTACAACCCACGCCCTGATCCGAGCCTCATCGAGCTGGATATCGAGCGCATCAACGAGTGGATCGACAAGGGCGCCCAGCCCACCGAGACGGTCACGAAGTTGATGGGTATCGCGGAGTCACCCGATGCAAACGCACCAGAGACCGAGAAGGACAAGCGCGTCTCCAAGAAGCAGCAGGCCAAGGCTGCCGCTGAGTCTGACGCCGAGGCCACCGAGGCCGAGCCCCCCGCGGATGCGGGAGCACCCGCGGATGCCGTTGAGACCACCGACGTGCCGGCTGAGGCCACCGAGGACGCCGCGGAGGAGCCGTCTGACGATGACGTGACCGCTGACGCAGAGTCGGATGACAGCGCAGACGAGCCCCCAGGGGACGCCGACGCGTCCGACGGCGCCGAAGACGCAGCCGTAGAGTAGGCAGGACGTGCGATGACCGAAGAGGTCGACATCCACGAGCTGGTCCGCTACATCGTCACCGCCCTCGTCGACAACCCCGACGACGTGTCCGTGGATGAGAGGGAGAGCGAAGGCCAGGTGGCCTACGAGATCACCGTCAACGACGAGGACATCGGCAAGGTGATCGGGCGTCAAGGCAGGATCATCAAGGCCATCCGTATCCTGGCCCGTGCGGGAGGCATGATGGATGGGAAGCAGGTCTACGTAGACATCCTCGGGTGAGAGCGTGGAGCCGCGGTTCATCCCCGTCGGTCGCGTCGTGAAAGCTCACGGTGTGCGCGGCGAGCTCTCCGTCATCCCACTGAGTGCGCCCCTCGAAGACGTTCCCACCTCCACCGAAGTGTGGTTCGTGCCGCCTCCTCTCCACACGCGTACCGGTCGTCTCCTGTCCGTCAGACAGGGACCGAAGGGACCTCTCGTCCGTGTCTCTGGGGTCGACGACCGGGAGATGGCAGGCACGTTGTCGGGAACGACGATCCTCGTCGCCGAGGACGATCTGCCGCCAGCCTTCCTCGAGGAGCCCTTCGATCCCCTCGGGCTGCATGTCGTGGACGAGGCGGGTGTCACCCTCGGCGCGGTCGTGGACACGATCGTGACGGGAGCGAACGACGTATGGGTCGTCGAGCGCACCGGCGGTGAGGAGCTCCTCGTGCCCGTCAT